>CAYZQU010000036.1:0-11360 GCA_964480645.1 uncultured Ruminococcus sp.
AGGCTCTTGAGCCGCTTGGGTTCAAGAAAATAAAGAGCAGGTATCCATATTTTGTGAGGGTTGTGAGCGATGAGATAATCCACGTTATCTCTTATTTCAACGACAAAAAATGCTATGACCGCGACCACGATTATATACAAATTAAGGGTGGAGTGGCGACGGTTTATCGCTCCGAAATTGATCTGACGCACAATCCCAAGCGCGAAAACTGGCTAACAACTAATTGCGATATCTATATCTATCGGTTGGAACACAATCTGGAAAAACTCGACGAAGAGCTGAAGCGTCAGCTTTACAATTATCCGAGCCTACCAAATGAGAGTTTAAAGGCAATGGAATACCAGCTCGCGCTCACAAAGCGGTTTTTATTGCCCGCGCTTGACAAGGCGGTAACTATTGATTCGTGTATAGCACACGACTTCGAAATCGGTATGAGCCTTACCTTATACGATGACGGAAGTTTTGGAGCTACTTATGGGAACAGTTATTATAACGAGGGTATGTTGTATTTCAAAACCGACAGGAGCGTTTATGAGAACAGAACAAGAAATGCCGTTGATGAGGGCGTGCTACGCAGGAGGGCTTATTTCGAAAAGGTTCACAACGATCCGGAATTAAATAAAAAAGTTCAAGACGAACTTGAATGCAGAAAGAAAGCAAACACAGAGAGACTCATATCATACGGACTTTACTTATAATTTTTCAAGCAAAAATAGGATAAAAACGAAACAATTCCCTTTAATATTTTTCGATGATGAGAAAATAATAATAGCGCAAAGGTTATTTCGGATTGATTCCGAAAATGTTTTGAAAAACCTTTGCTATTACTAATTGATTTCAAGGAGAATTGAATTATGTCTAATAAGCAGGCTAAAGCTAATTTGAACAACATCAAGATGCAGGCGGCAAACGAAGTAGGCGTAAACCTCAACAACGGTTATAATGGCGACCTTACCGCAAGACAGGCTGGTTCTATCGGCGGTATGATGGTTAAGAAAATGATTGAATCTTACGAGCAGAACGCTAAGTAATTCCGCAAAATCCCCCGGGCAATAGTCCGGGGGATTGTTTTATCCGAGATTCAGGAGCTTTATCAGCGTTGGAATTGCAAGTTCAAATTTAACGCCATACCAGTGTTCCTTGTCACCTTGTGTTTTCTCAATACATTCCAGAGTGAAATCCGCGGCAATTTTTGCGGAGTCAAATTCGGAGAAACCGTTTTCAATCGCGCCTACAAACGCGGAAGCGTATACGTCGCCGGTTCCGTGACAGCCGCCCGCGATTTTGCGGTGTTCGTAGTAGGACTGTTTTCCGTCTTTGCAAACCAGCACTCCCGTTTTGTCGGGGGAATATCCCACGCCTGTGAGAACTATCGTCTTCGCGCCATTTTCCATCAGTCGCGAAATCAATATATCGGTATAGGAAACGTCATATTCCTCTTTGTATTCGGAATCTGTAAGCAGAGCCGCCTCGGTAATGTTCGGGAGAATAATATCCGCCGAAAATACCAGTTTTTTCATCGCGTCTACAAACGCGGAATCAAATCCCGCATACAGCTTGCCGTTATCCGCCATAGCGGGGTCGACAATCAGTTTTCCTCCGCACTCCAGTCGGCTTGAAACGACGTCTTTTACATAGTCAATCTGTTTTGCGCTTCCAAGGTATCCCGTGTAAATCGCGGAGAATCCAATGTTTTCCTTTTCCCATTGTTCACGGATTTTCGGCATATCCTCGGTGAGGTCGGTGAATGTCCACCCAGAAAATCCGCCCGTGTGGTTTGACAGAACTGCGGAGGGCAGAATTGCGGTTTCCAGTCCCGCCGCGCTCAAAATCGGCAGTGCCACGGTCAGCGAACATTGTCCGACACAGGAAATATCCTGAATAGTTAAAATTCTCTTATACATAGTTTTGTCCTTTCTTTATTTCTGTTTATTTTTTCTCCTCCTGAATTTCAACTTCCTTTGAGTCGAGCCAATTTTTCTGGACATCGGACGCACCGGCAATCGCCATTATATCAGCCACACATCCCAGAATCAGTGCCACCCCAAGCAGGATAGACGAAACATTGCTTTGAAAGGCAAGCGCGTTGAGTCCAACGAAAATTCCCATTCCGATGATAAGAGCGATTGGAATCAGGATTATTGCCCACTTTTTGAAACCCACCTTTTTCAGCGAAAACATATTCGGAAGTTTAACAACGCCGAAAATTCCCACAAAAATTCCAAATGCCAGCGCGAAAAAAGGACGAATAGTTTCGGCGAAGAATATCAGCAATGCTCCCGCGATTACCCCCAGAATTGAGGTGATGATTATAGGCGTGCCGTTGCTTTTGTCCTTTTTCACCACCCATGTCAGGAATGTAATGATTCCGTATGCCGCTGCTACAATGCCAAGTATCACTATCAGCCAGTCAAATGAATACTGACTGCGGATTATCAGAAACAATCCTCCGATCAGCTCCAGCATTGACAACAGCACCAGATTTCTGCGAAGTCCCTTCAAAATTTCAAGATCCATATCATATACCGTCACAGAAGCCGCACTTCTGTTCCTTTCACAGTTATTAAGCTTGCGTTTCCTACCAAATAGTGGAAAACGTGAAAGCCTATCTATATTTATAATAACTCTTTTTGAGGCAAATGTCAAGGTTTTTTGAATAAAATGCTCTGCGAATTATCGTTTAAGCTTAAACGCTGTTTTTATCAGTGACAGCGCGATTTCCTTTTCACGTTCTGTTTTGTCCGAGAGCTGATGAAGGATTTGCATTGACACTGTGTCAATAACAAATATATTGGCGTTAGTTTCAGTAAATATATCCGCTATGGATATTCCCATTACGGCGCAGATTTTCTCTAACATTCCCACTGACGGATTCGCCTGTCCGCGTTCCAGCTGACCATAGTATGATGTTGTTATATCGGCTCTGAGAGCCACTTCGAGCGAAATTTACCGTGAGGAATATGATCAGGATATTCTTGTTGCAGGTGTAAGTGGGGAATTTGCGGTAAAGAACGGAACACGAGTTATAGCGAATAGTGCTTTTGATCCTGCAGCCACTGCATATAAGGTGACTCCTGACTCTGTTGTATCGTATGTTAAGATTGACGCTCCTACCAACACCGCAGAAGCTGCAAATTGGGCAGAACCTATTGTTAAGAAGGCGGATTCCTCCAAACTCACCGATGTCAAGAAAGCGACTGAAAAGGCTCTGGGAGCTATTGCGGATAACAAGGGCTTCGCGTTGAACGTTGATATTCTCAACACAAACCGCAAGACCGTAGAACCTAATGGCAACGTGGAAGTCACTGTTCCCGTTCCTGCGGCATACAAGGGGAAAAACCTGCACGCTTACCGTATAACCGAACGCGGTATTATTCCGATTCTCGCGACCACTGCAAATAGCAAGATTACATTTAATGCGGGCAGCGCGGGTGAGTACATCTTCACCACCGAAAAGCTTACTGACGCTCTGACCTATGAGAAAGGCAACGTTGACCTCGATGGAAAAACAAATGCCAAAGACGCAACAGTGATTCTTAAGCATATTGTGGAACTCAATACTCTTAAGGACGAACAACTGTTTATTGCCGATGTCAACGGCGATGGTACTGTAAACGCCAAGGACGCGACATATATTCTCAAGATAGTTGTAGGTCTTGTGTAATGGCTATTTATAGTAAATTTCGCTTTATTCCAATATTTGTTAATTTCAATAATAATCTTGTATGCGGAAATTGTCGAATCTGTGAATATTTTTCCCCAAAAAGCAGAAACTACATTTGGCAGTAAATCTGCATTTCAGAAAAATAATCGTGGAGGAAATATATATGAAAGCAACGGGAATAGTCCGCAGAATAGATGATTTGGGAAGAATAGTAATCCCTAAGGAGATTCGCCGCACTATGCGCATACGCGAGGGTGATCCACTGGAAATCTATACCAGTCCGGAGGGCGAGGTAATCTTCAAGAAATATTCCCCCGTAGGGGAGATAAGCAGTACGGCTTCGCAGTATGCGGATGTGCTGTCCAAGGTGGGCGGCGCGCCGGCGGTAATCTGTGACCGCGATCATGTAATCGCCGTATCGGGAATCAGCAAAAAAGAGGTTATAGAGCGCCGCGTTTCAGGTTCTCTTGAGGACTTGATAGAACAACGTAAATCCTACGTTTTGAAAAACGATGAGGATAAGCGCTTGAATCCGATTGAGGGAGTGGATCGCTACGCGATAGCTTGTTCGCCGATACTGGCTTCAGGCGATGTAAACGGAGCGGTTATAATGCTGAATTCCGACAATGGGGCGAACGCCGCGACAGCCGAACAGTTAGCGCTTGTACAGGCGGCGGCAATGTATTTCGGCAAGCAAATGGAAGAATAAATCAAAAGAGGTAAAGGTCACGCGGCTTTTGCCTCTTTTGATTTATTTGAAAATTTGTCGAAAGGTATTGACAAATCAACAAAAACGCGTTATAATTATTATGAGTATAGGAAAGAGACTTTCCACATAAAGGAAAGCACCGCATACATAAATAATTGAGGGAAAACAATGAAAAATAAAATTATCGGCGCGGCGCTTTTTATGTCGTTCTGCCTTTTGGTTGGCTGTGCGGAAAAGGAGAACGCCATCATTATTGATGGTGGAGTTTCACAGTCTGCTTCAAGTCAAATCTCGTCATCAATGCAGTCGGATTCGTTACCCATATCGTCCGAAACGTCTACAATGTTCATGTCGTCTTCCACTGTGGAATCGTCCTCGTCATTACAATCCACACAATCAATGTCCATATCATCGGGTGAATCAACAAGTTCATCAAGTTCCATATTCATTGAACCATCTTCAAGTTCTTCAATCTCTTCAAGTTATACAAGCTCCTCACATACTGAGTCATCGTCAAGTTCTTCAAGCAGTTCCATACCGGTAGTTCCAATAGACCCGGGAATCGGAACAAACGGTTATAAACCACTGAATTACAGCGAGGTACGCGGTGTGTGGATTTCCTACATAGAAATCGCGGGAATGCAAAGCAGTTCGGAAAGCGCGTTCCGAGGTTCGATAGGTTCTGTTTATGATAATTGCGTTTCGCTCGGACTAAATACAGTGTATGTTCATGTTCGTTCCCACGGAGATGCGTATTACAATTCCGACTACTTTCCGAAAACGAAATATATAAACGGCGGATTCGATGCCTTGAAAATAATGGTGGAAGAAGCACATAAGCGCGGACTTTCCTTTCAGGCGTGGATAAACCCGCTCAGAATGTGCTCGGTAAGCGATATTGAGCGTGAAAAGGGTTATCCGATTTATAATTGGCGCGGTGACAACCGATTGGTACAAGTTGGGAATTATTACTATCTGAATCCTGCATATAAAGAGGTAATAGACCTCATCTCGAATGGTGCGCGAGAGATTGTCGCAAATTACGATGTCGATGGACTCCACATTGATGACTATTTTTATCCTACCACCGATGCCTCGTTTGACAGCGAGGAATTCCAAAGCAGTTCATACAACACGCTCTCCGATTTTCGTTTGTCGAATTGCGATAAGCTGGTAAGCGGTTTGTACAGCGCGGTAAAATCCGCGAACCCGGGCGCGCTTTTCGGCGTAAGCTGCCAGGGAAATATCGACAATAATTACAATCAGATGTACGCGGATGTAAAGAAATGGTGCGCTAATCCCGGTTACACGGATTATATAATGCCGCAGATTTATTACGGATTTCAAAATTCCGCGCAACCGTATTCCACCTGCGTAAAAACGTGGAACAGTCTCGCCCAAAGTGGTAGGATTCCGCTTATAGTCGGACTTTCGGTCTCGAAAATCGGATTAGAGGACACATGGGCGGGCGCGGGCAGAAACGAGTGGATTACCGACAGCGAAATTCTGAAACGCCAATTTTCTGAAGCGTACGAGCTTCCGGCATACGGGGGAGTGTGCCTTTACAGCTATAACAGCGTTTTCAATCCGGAAAGCTCGGTAAAATCACAGGTAGATAAAGAAATTTCTGCGTTAAAAACAGTAATGAGATAAATGGGGAATAAAAATGAAAAGATTAATTAAGGGGATAATATCCGCCGCTTTAACAGTAAGTATGCTTGTGGGGACGGCATTCGCGCAGACAGGCAGTGATTCCATGCCTCAAATTGAGGAAAATAAAGTTATTCCAACGCCTTCTCGCGCGGAGAGTATGATTCATTTACAGGACGGAATGCGTGCTGTTTTTGTGACTCCCGAAACGGATTTTCCGCTTGACGGAGTGGACTTCGGGGAATTATACAATACCATCCGCGGATTTGGAATGAACGCCGTTATTTTCAATTCCGTAAACGGCGATAAGTCATATTACAGCCTTGAACAGAACAGCGAGGACGTTCTCGTAAAAGCTATCGAGGCGGCTCACAGTGCGGGACTCAGCGCGTATGTTACACTGGACGCAAACACATTACTTAAGAGCGTTTGTGAGCAGGGCGGCGGCTTAAAAGAGGGATTTTCCGCTGCGGCGCATAAATTCGTTATGAAATACGCGTGCGAGGGAATCCTGCTTACCGATTATTATACCGCCGATACGCCCGAAATCCACGCGGAATATCTGCGTTCAGGCTCGGGGATCGGATACGAAAATTGGCTCTATGAAACCAACCGATACATAATCCGCACATTATGCGAGGTAGTTCACAATACCAATAACATCACCGCCGTTGGAATCCTTGTTGAGAATGTGTGGGCTAACTCCGACCGTAACGCGGCGGGTTCAAAAACCTCCGATACCGTTCAGGCATTGTATGACGGACATTGCGATACCAAGAAGTACGTTGAGGACAAGCTTGTGGATTTCGTTATGGTGAAAACCTACGGTTCAACCGAAAGTACCGATTTGAACTTTGAAAATGTTGTATCATGGTGGTTCGATTTAGCACAGAAAAACAGCGTTAAAACTTACGTCTGCCATCTCAACGAGCGAATCGGCGAGTATGAGGGATGGAACGATGATCAGCTTTTGCGTCAACTGACGGTGATGGAGGAAATGAAAAAACTTGGCGGAAGCGCGTTTAATTCACTTTCCTCGCTGAAAGCAAATCCTCTTAACAGCACCGAAACACTGAAAAAATACTTCAACGACCAGATAAACAAGCAGACGGTTTTTGAGGACTTGACGATGACTACCCCGACAAGTCTGAATTTCGTGACTTACGATAATTCAGTGAAGTTTATGGGCACGTTTGATGAGAATTTCGACGTTTTATTCGATGGTGAGAAGATTTCTCTGAATGAAAAAGGAAACTTCTTTATACAAAAGGATTTGTCAGTGGGATACAATTCTTTCACCATTGAACACAAGGGTAAGAAATATGAGTATTCAATAGAACGCAGAGTAAACGTTCTTCAATCAATTGAACAGATTTCGGACATCACCGTGGAGGGCGGCACGCGAATCACATTGGGAGCTGTCGCGTACAGCGGCTCGGCTGTATCCGCGACCATTGGCGGGGTTACCGTTCAGCTCAACGAAAGAGGAAGATCGGATAAGGTTGATGCGAACAGCTCCTATTCAGAGTTTGTGGGGTATTACACCGTCCCACAGGGGATAGTCGGTGAAGAACAATATCTTGGAAATATCAGCTATTACGCGTATTATCAGGGATATGAGGGGTACAACTCAACCGGAGCTGTAACCGTTGCCGCAAAACCCAAGCCCGAAGAAAAGCCAAATATCAGTGTGGATATCAAGGATCAAAGCTCCGCAGGGACGGGAGAGATTGTCGGCACAATCGACCCGATTCGCACCGAAGACGAGTGGGTAACTTATGTCCGTGTCACAAATAACTTTACGGACGTTATCGACTCAAAAACCACCGGAGATGTTCCGTCGCCGGAATTTTCGCAGCTTCCCGCCGGGACGATTGATTATTATAAATCTTCTTCCTCAACCGAGTCTTATAATTACATCACCACAGAATCGGGCAAGCGTATCCGTGCGGCTTATGTAACCACCTTTGAGGACACCGGTATTGGCTATAACGCCCTTGAGGTGAAATCTATTGGTGACACGGGTGGAAGAAGCTTCATCAAACTCAGTCTGGATTATAAAATCGGCTTTAATGTTACCACGTCAATAGATTTTGTTGATGGTTATGAAGGACCTTACGGTGTTAATAATTTTGACGCGCAGTATGTGTACATTACGTTTGATAACATAACCAGCGTAACCAAACTCCCGGATTTCTCAAATTGTACACTATTTTCGGCGGGGGAGTGGGAAACCGTCACAGAAGACGAAATCCCGAAGTTCCGCTTGAAGCTGACCTTGCGCAGAGCGGGAATTTATAGCGGCTGTAGAGCCGTTTACGATGAAAACGGCGACCTGTTGATGACATTCAGCATTCCGACCGGAGGAATTGCGGGTAAAACCATTGTAATCGACCCGGGACACGGTTATGATGAAAATGGAGTGTTTGATGTGGGCGCAGTCGGAGAGGTTACCGAGCAGTCGATAACCATTGAAGTCACGAAAAAGCTTGAGCAGCAGCTCACCGCGATGGGCGCGAACGTAATCCGCTTGCACACCGAGGAAGCAGGAAGCAATCTCCACGACCGCGACCGTCCGCGCTGCGCAAACGATTATAACGCGGATATGTTCCTGTCACTGCACTGCAACAGCGTTGAAAATCCCGATCCACACGGCTGTGAGGTTTACTACTTTACCCCGTGGTCTCATACGCTCGCGCGGAACATAAACAACAATCTTGCGGCGTTTTATGACGGAGTTTACGCGGACGGCACAAACAGCAGTCGCGGCGATAAATACAGCTACTATTGGTACACATTGGAGCAGAGTTTCCCATCTGTGCTTGTGGAAATGGGATTTGTTTCCAATACTCGCGAGTGCTTGATGATGGCGGATTCCGATAATCAAGACGGAATGGCAAAAGCAATCGCGCAAGGCATTTCCGAGTATTTCGAGCGATAAATAAAAGCAACACCCGTGAATAAAGTCACGGGTGTTCTGCTTTTTATAACGGGGAAATAATTGTCAAATATATCGCTGAATTTCAGCTTCCTTGCCGTTTTCTATGTAGATTCGCGGAACTCGCGTTCCGATAGCGCATAAAAGTTCATAATTTATCGTTCCGACACGGTTTGCTGCTTCAGTAACGGAGCATCCGCCCTCAATGTCATTGGAGTAAACAGTCACCACGTCTCCGACCTTGACGTCGGGAATATCGGTAACATCCACAAGCGTCTGATCCATACAGATTCTGCCACAAATCGGAGCGGATTTTCCGTTTATCATAACGTTCCAGTTCCCTGAAAGCCGCCGATTGAATCCATCGGCATATCCGCAGGAAACCAACGCGATTTTCGTTTCCCGTGAAGCGGTAAACGTTCTGCCATAGCTTACTGTATCACCGGGATGGATAGTTTTGAGTTGGCTTACCACGCTGCAAAGCTCGAAAATCGGTTGAATTCCTTCGGGAATCGGAAACCGTGGATCGGGTTTTTGCCCGTACATAACAATTCCCGCCCGGACGAAATCCCCTTCAAAATCGCTATGGTAAATGATTCCGCCGCTGTTTTGAGAGTGGGTTTTCAGTCCGCGCTTTTTGCACATTTCAATGATTTTTATTTGTTGCCGTTCGGTGAACTCCATATCCTTGGAATCAAGACTGTCTGAAACCGCAAAATGCGTATATCCCGCGCGACAATCCAGACCGGGCAGTGAGAGAATATAGTCAAGCTGTTCCTCGGTGGAGATTCCTACACGGCTCATTCCTGTATCAATTTTGATATGAACGGGCGCTTTTACATTATTTCCCATTGCCGTATCGGATAATTTTTTTGCGTATTCCGTATCACCTACCGTAAAGATGAAATTTTTGTCAAGGTTTTCGGTAATCAACGGAATTTCACAATACCCAAAAATGAGAATATCGCCGCTTATTCCCTCGGATTTAAGCCGCTGAGCCTCCCAGAGATTGGAAACTGCAAAATGCTTGATTCCATACTGATTCATGGCTTTAGCGCATTGAATATCACCATGACCGTAAGCGTTAGCCTTAACTACCGCAATGATGTCTTTACCACCCGAAATTTCGCGTATTTTCGCGAGATTTCGCTTCAGAACGTCAAGATTTATACGCGCCCAGGTTCTCCAATAAAAATTATTCATACATATTCCTCCAATTGCTTGCAATTTTCAAAAAAATGTGTTATACTATAAAATAGACAATATACAGGTAATACCGCACGATTCACTCTGATAATATATGATGAATCGCTTGGTAAGACCAAATGTCTCACCTTTACATTATATTACAAAAGAAAGAAAAAATCAATAGCAAATTGGAAAGGAACAGTAATTTTTATGTCGGTACGCAGAAAAAGTAACTGGTACATCTATGCCATTACGTTCGCAATCACGCTTGCGCTTGCGCTTGTGGCAATTCTAACATTCAGACGGTATTTGTTTCCAACGGATACAACCTCTGTCGGATTAAACGAGCGTGGAGAACCAGACGCGAATTTCAAACCCACAGCGGAACATAACGCGAGTATTATGTTTATGTTCTCGGACAGCGCCGAGGAAAGCCCCGAGCTGTTTGTGCTTGCGGAATACAGTGCTATGGAAAATCGCCTGACATTTGTGCCTATTCCCGGCGGAATAAGCGTAGCGAGTGAATCCCGCAATCTTACGAACATCTATACCGCACAGGGTGGAAACGGTGTGATAAGCACGATAAACGATATCCTCGGTGTCAATTGCGATACCTATATTAAGCTGGACAGAAGCGGATTTGTAAATTTTGTCACCGGTTTCGGAAGCGTTGATTACGACATTGCTAAAACTATAGTCATTCAGGACGGAAACGAATCTGAAATCATTAATGCGGGCAGTCAGAATCTCACTGCGGAGACAATATTCCGTCTTGCGATGCACGCGGATTTCGAGGAGGGTGAGGCGTATCGTTTCAATGTTGTCGGCGGATTGCTGTCCGATTTGGTAAACCAGAACTTCCGCAATATTGACAGCACACTTATGGACGTATTTTACCGCAGTATTAATGAAATCTCAGAGAACAACCTGAGTGAACAGAAATATAAAGCTCATAAAGCCGCGCTGCTGTATACCATTAATTACGGCTCATATCCTGCGGAATATTATGTTCCATACGGTGAATATACCGAGGACGGCGGATTTGTTATCTCGGAAAATTCAATAACCACCATAAAGCAGAAAGCGGAGTAATTCCGTTGAAACGAAAGGAGGTTTACATTAATTGGAAAATGTAAACGATAAAATAACCCGGACTATGGAGAATCTTCGTCTTAACAAGATGAAACCGTATTTCGTGGAATCAAGGGAGC
>CAYZQU010000037.1:0-11349 GCA_964480645.1 uncultured Ruminococcus sp.
ATCTGCGCGATGAGAAGTTGATTTACAATTCCGGAACGGGCGTGCTGAGCTATGAATGTGAGGACGGCTCTAAAGTCGGTAAGAGTACTGTGGTGGCGCGTAGGTGCAGAAGCGACAGCGATATTGCGTATCGTCGCGAGGCAGAGGCGCTTCAAAGACAATTCGAGGTGCTTACAAACGCCGAACAGCTTATTGGCACGGACAGTTCCCAGTTGGAGGCGATTTCCGCGCAGATAAACGAGAGCCATTCGCAAATTGTAAATTCCATTATGGATGGGGATTTTTCGGCTGCTCGGGAGTACCAGAACTCCATGCTGGAGGCTCTGTGCAAGCGTGAGATTACCCTTAAGGAATGCTCGGGCTACGCGGATAAAAAGGCGGTGATTCAGCAGAGAATCTCCGAGCTGAACTCGATGATTTCGGGTGAGGTTCAGGATATTACGGCGGGTGAAGCGGGGTATTTTATAAGCTCCGTGGACGGTTACGAGAGTGAGCTTTCGTTTGACAGCGCCGAGAATATCACTGCCGAGCGAATTAAGGAGATTATCGCGAATCCGCAGAAAACCACGGGTAATGGCGCGGTAGGTAAACTTATCGCGGATTATCATTGGCGTGTGGCGGCTGTCATTCCAAACGAAAATATGTTTGGAATAAACGCTGGAAGCACTGTAACGATGCGCGTCGGTTCGGGTTTGCAGATGTTGGATATGTCTGTGATTTCCGTAACTCCGTGCGATGACGGTAAGTCGGTGTATGTGTTTGAGTGCGATAAGCTCAATTCCGCCGTGACAACGGGTAGAGTTGCGCGGTTCAAAATCGTGGTGAACAGCTATGGCGGGCTTCGCGTTCCGAGAAAGGCGCTTCGGTACAATGAAGAGGATGAGCGCGGAGTGTACATAGTGCGGGGGCAAAGCGTGGCGTTCAGAAAGGTCGATGTAGTGTACTGGGGGACAGATTATGTAATCGTCAATCAGAATCCCGACGACGAGTATCTGAAGCTGTATGACCGGGTTGTTACCGATGGTAAGGAACTTTACGATGGAAAAATTGTTGGATAACTCTCACAGCACATTTGAGGACATTCGCGGGAACTATATGAAAATCCGCGAGAACATCGAGCGTGCGATGGCGGAAGCCGGACGCGATGATTCGGTGCGGCTGATGGCAGTTACAAAGACGGTTTCGCCCGACCGCGTAAATTACGCGGTGGAGTTGGGAATAGACCTGTTGGGCGAAAACAGGGTGCAGGAATACCTCGACAAGCGGGATAACTACTCGCCTGCGGAGGTTCATTTCATAGGCGCATTACAGACCAACAAGGTGAAATACATTATTGATAAGGTATCAATGATTCATTCCGTGGACAGCCGTCATCTGGCTGAGGAAATCAACCGCCGCGCGGCACAGCACGGAATAGTTATGGATATACTTGCCGAGGTAAATATCGGCGGAGAGGAAACAAAGAGCGGCGTTTCTGCGGCGGAGGTCCTTGATTTTTGCGGCGGGCTTGTCGAACTTTCTAACATCAGGCTGAGGGGCTTGATGACAATACCACCGCCCGGTTGTTCCGAGGACTGTTTCAAACATATGAAAAGTCTGTTTGAGAGCGTCAAGGGGCTGCCCCGATACAAAGATAAGGGGCAGATCGACACGCTTTCCATGGGGATGTCTGCGGATTACGAAACGGCGGTGAAATATGGGGCTACAATTGTCCGGATAGGCTCCGGTCTTTTCGGATACAGGCAGGGCAAAAATCCCGTTTGACCGCTGTCAAAGCGGGTATTCGGCGTGTTCTGAAAATGTGCCGTGGGATTTTTGTTCATATAAATAAACTATCAATAATTGGGAGGAAATTAAAAATGGCTAATTTTTTGAAAGGTATCTTTGGGACGTCAAACGATGATTACGATGAGGGCTTTGTTGATTACGACGAGTCGAGCTACGATACTTCGTCCTCTGCCGTAACGGAGGAGGAGGCGAACTATTCGTCTAACTATGAAGAACCGCGCAGAAGCAATTTTGCAAGTTCTTCCAAGGCAATCAGTCTTCGCAATGTTGCTGATACGCCGAAGCTGTACATTATGAAGCCGTCTGGGTATGATGAAGTTATGACGGGCGCGGTGGATATGTTGCGTGAGGGCACAATTATCTTCCTGAACCTTAACGGAATCGACCAAGAGGTCGGCACGCGCATCGTTGACTTTATGACGGGCGTTGCGGCGGCGTTTGAGGGCAGAATCAAGAAGGTTGACACCTGCTGTTATGCTGTCGCTCCGAAGAATGTTGACTGGATCAGCACTATCGACGATTGATGAATATTGAGCTTACCGAGGAGGAGCGGTACTTGTCCGCGCATATTTGCGACCTTGTGGCGCTTAGTCTTAAGACGGGTGTTCCGCGGTTTTCCAGGTTTCTGAACGAGCGGGAGGCAATGGTGGCGGCTTACGCGGCGCGGACAAGTAAGGCTAATCCATACTTTTACGGGGGATATGACGGCGCGGCACGGACTGTCTGCGGTTTTTTCGATGGCACTTATGCCGAGGAGATGCCACGGGAGGTGCTTTATCCCGTACATGCTGTCACGTTTTCCTTTCGTAAGGGCATGGAGCTTTCTCACCGTGACTTTTTGGGGGCAATCCTTGGGTTGGGACTTCAGCGTTCCGCTGTGGGGGATATTCTTGTTGCCGAGGACTATGCCATAGTGTTTTGCACGGAGGAATCTGCGGAGCTGATATTGGGGCTTGAGAAAATCAGCAGAGCCGGCGTAAACGCTGCAAACGGCGTTTTGAGGGAGATTCCGCGAGTGGAGTTTTCACATATTGTGAAATCCGTGTCGTCGCTTAGGCTGGACTGCATTGTGTGCGCGTGTACAAATATTTCAAGAGAGAAATCCGCGTCGCTCGTTAAATCGGGGCAGGTAAGTGCGGATTTTTCGGTGTGTCTTGATGTAAGTGCTATACAAAGGGCGGGAAGTGTCATCTCAATTCGCGGTTATGGAAGATACCGTCTGTCCGAAATCATCGGAGAAACTAAAAAGGGCAGAATGCGAGTAGCTATTGACAAGTATATATAATCTCTGTCTTTATAGGAATACTGCGCATAGTTGCACAACATTCCTATGAAAGCAGAATTATGAAGTTCAAGATGGGATAATTTCGGAGGAAGATTTAATGAATGCTAAAGAAATAATTGCAAGAAAGTTTGAAAAGGCGGCGTTCAACGGTTACAAAACCGATGACGTTGACGATTATCTGAAAGAAGTTTCAGACGAGTTCGCCGCCCTTCAAAAGGAGAAGAACGAGCTTGAGCGCAAGCTGGAGGTTCTCGCAGATAAAATCCGTGAATATCGCGACGATGAGGAGGCTCTTAAGGACGCGCTGCTTATCGCGCAAAAGCAGGGTAATGCTATTGTGGCGGACTCCAAGGCTTCCGCGGAGAAGCTGACCACCGAGACCAAGGTGGCGATGGAGAAGCTGATTTCCGAATCCAAGGCAAAGAGCGAGAAGATGATTAACGAGGCGGACGCTTATTCCAAGCGCACTCGTGAGGACGCAGACCGCAATGCAGCGAAGATTGTCGGTGATGCCCAGACAAAAGCAAATGAAATCAAGGCGGCAATGGACAAGCAGCAGGCAATTCAGGAAAATATAATTCAGCAGACGCGTAAGGAAGCCGATGATTTCAGAAATAAGCTGATGATGTGCTATAAAGAGCATATTGCGATGGTTGAGAGCGTTCCGCAGAAGTGCGAGGACGAGTTTGTCCGCAGAATTTCGGCAGAGGTTGAAAAGCGAGAGGCGGAGCGCAAAAAACAGGAGGCGGCGCAGGCACAGGCAAAAGCCGCTAAGCAGGCGAAAAAGCCCGCTCCCAAACAGCCCGAAAAGCCGGCTGAGGTTTCCGAGAAAACCGCGAGTGCCGAGCCGGTAGACGAGCCTTTTAAGAGTGTTGCCGAGTCCGCCGCAGAGCCGCCTAAGCCCGCTGATGGCAAAAGCGAGGATCTTCCGTTTTTCAATTCGCCGTCCGAATCCATCGGTCGTCACGGAAATCTTCAGTTCGGCAAAAACAAAAATAAAGAATAATACTAATTTACATTAGAAAGTGTACAAAAATTCGAGCAAAAACTTTGATATATGGTTTTTGTGAGGAATTTTTGTGTAAACCTCAATAAGAAATTAGTAGTGTAATACAGCTAGGAGATAACTATATGTCAGTGTATCTTAACAACACGGTAAATCTTCCGCAAACGGAGTTTCCGATGCGCGGAAATCTGCCCAAGCGTGAGCCGGAAATGCTCGCCAAGTGGGAGCGGGAGCGTATGTATTATGCGCTTTCCGAGAAGAATAAGGGGAAGCCCTCGTATACTTTGCACGATGGCCCTCCTTACGCAAACGGAAATATCCATCTCGGAACAGCCTTGAATAAGGTTTTGAAGGACATTATTGTAAAATACAAGTCTATGACCGGGTACAATGCAAATTACGTTCCCGGTTGGGATTGTCATGGTCTGCCAATCGAACTTAAGGCTATCAAGGAACTTGGAGTGGATAGCGGCGCAGTTGACCCCGTGACGCTCCGTAAAAGCTGCCGTCAGTTCGCGCTGTCCTGTCTGGACGACCAGAAAGCGCAATTTAAACGGCTGGGCGTATGGGGGGATTTTGACAATCCGTATCTCACGATTCGTCCCGAATTTGAGGCAAAACAGGTTGAGGTATTCGGAGAGATGATGAAAAAAGGCTACATCTACAAGGGATTAAAGCCCGTGTACTGGTGTGCCGACTGCAATACCGCGCTTGCCGAAGCCGAAATCGAGTATCAGGACGACCCGTGTTACTCGATTTATGTGAAGTTTCCGATTATGGATGACAAAGGTAAGTTCCAAAATCTGGGAATCGACCTGAAAAAGGCGTTCGCGGTTATCTGGACTACCACGACTTGGACACTTCCGGGCAATCTCGCGATTTGTCTTGGTCCGAACTATGATTATACGTTTGTTAAGGTTGAGGACGAGGAGAGCCGTACCAACGGCGAGTATCTGTTGATGGCAACGGAGCTTGTCGATACTGTAATGAGCGCTGTCGGAATCAAGAAATATTCCACCGTGGGCAGCTTCAAGGGCAGTGAGTTGGAATTCGTTGAGACGGCTCACCCGTTTATGGGCAGAAAGTCCCCGATTATTGTGGGAAATCACGTTACCTTGGATAGTGGTACAGGCTGTGTTCATACTGCGCCGGGATTCGGCGTGGAGGACTTTGAGGTTTGTATGAAGCCCGAATATAAGGGTATGTTCAAGATTATTGTACCTGTTGACGAAAAGGGCGTTCTTACCGAAGAAGCGGGCGAATTCAAGGGGCTTAAAACCTCCGACGCTAACAAGGTAATCGCACAGCGTCTTGAGGACGACAATACCCTACTTGCCATGCAGAAGATCGTTCACCCGTATCCGCACTGCTGGCGTTGCCATAATCCGATTATTTACCGCGCGACAGACCAGTGGTTCTGTAATGTGGATATGTTCAAGCCTGAAACAATCAAGGCTATCGAGGGTGTAAAGTGGATTCCCGAATGGGGCGAGGAACGAATTAAGAATATGGTGAATATGCGCTCCGACTGGTGTATTTCCCGTCAGAGAAGATGGGGCGTGCCGATTCCGATTCTGTATTGTGAGGACTGCGGCAAGGCGATTGTAAATGATACGACAATCAAGGCTATTTCCGATATGTTCCGCGAGGAAACCTCCGATTCGTGGTACGCAAAAGACCCGAACGAGTTTATTCCCGCCGATGTGAAGTGCGAATGCGGCTGTGGTAAATTCCGCAAGGAAATGGATATTTTTGATGTGTGGTTTGATTCGGGCTGTACGCACGCGGCTGTACTCAAGGAGCGTCCTGAGTTATCGTGGCCCGCGGATCTGTACCTTGAGGGGTGCGACCAGTATCGCGGGTGGTTTCAGTCGAGCCTGTTGACTTCCGTGGCTACTACGGGGCAAGCTCCGTATAAGGCGGTTTGCACACACGGCTGGGTAGTTGACGGAAACGGTCAGCAAATGCATAAGTCCAAGGGAAATCAGATTTTCCCTGAGGAGGTAATCAAGGATTTTGGCGCGGACGTTCTGCGCTTGTGGGTTGCTTCGCTTGATTACCACGCGGATATTCGCGTGTCTAAGGATATGCTTAAACAGCTCTCGGAGAGCTACCGCAAGATTCGCAACACCGCGCGGTTTATCCTCGGAAATCTCGGCGATGGCAAGGATTTCGACCCCAATACCGAAATGGTAGATTTTGCCGACTTGCGTGAGATTGACAAGTGGGCTTTGGCGCGGCTTGACGAGGTCATTGACAAGGTTATGGCGGCGTATGAGGCTATGGACTATTATCTTGCGTATCACGCGCTGATTGGCTTCTGTGTTGTGGATATGTCGAATTTCTACCTTGACATTATCAAGGACGTTTTGTACTGTGAGGCTAAAAAATCCCCCGCGAGAAAGTCCGCACAGACGGCTATGTACACGATTCTGGACGCGTTGGTAAGACTTTCCGCACCGATTCTGTGCTATACCGCCGATGAAATCTGGAGCTTTATGCCGCACAAGAAAGAGGACGACCTGCGTTCGGTAATCTTCAACCAAATGCCTCAAAAGACGGGCGTAAAGGCTGATGAGGAGAAGTGGGCGAAAATCCACGCAATCCGTGATGACGTGCTGGCGGCGCTGGAGCTAAAGCGCAATGATAAGGTTATCGGAAAGTCACTGGAAGCAATGGTGGAGATTTTCATCGATGATGAAGGCGTGAAGGCTCTCGAAAGTGAGCTTGCGGACGCGTGCATTGTTTCGGGTGTAAAGGTGAATACTTCGGGAGAGGGCGAGTATAAAGGCTCGGCATGCTCCGTGACCGTCACCAAGAAGACCGGTTGCGCGTGTGAGCGTTGCTGGAAGTATGATGATTCCGTGGGTTCGGATGCGAAATATCCGAATCTCTGCAAGCGTTGCGCGGACGTGATTCGTCTGAATTTTGAATAATTTTCGGGGAGGGAGTTTACTCTCTCCCTATATGGTTTACCGATATAAATGGGGAAATTAAATTGGAAAAAGAGAAAAAGAGTTATGCGAGATTTTTCTGGCTGTTGTTCGCAGCGTTGATGGTAGGTTTGGACAGGCTTACGAAGTGGCTTGTAGTCACGAATATGGAACTTAAAGATACAATCCATATCATCAAAATCGGCGACACACAGGTTTTGAATATATATTACTGCCTGAATGACGGCGCAGCGTTCAGCAAGCTTTCGGGAAAGACCGTTTTCCTGATTGTTATCACGTCTGCGGTGATTCTGTGGCTGTTGTATCTGATGATTTTCAACAAAGTAAAGCGTCCCGTGTATATGGTGGCGGTTTCGTTGATTATCGGCGGCGGAATAGGAAATTTGATTGACAGGATTTTCAATGACGGCAAAGTAATTGACTTTATTGATGTGCGTATTATTAATTTCGCGATTTTCAATGTCGCGGATATTTGCGCGGTATGCGGCGCGGGACTGCTTCTTTTGGTCGTGATTGTGGACGAGATTCGCGAGTTTAAGGCAAAAAAGCGCGCGAAATCGAATGAACCCGAGGATTCCGATGGAGAGGATTAACTTTATCGCGTCGGGGGAAGAACGTCTTGATAAGCAGATTGCCGAAAATACCGAGCTTTCGCGAAGCGCGGCGGCACGACTGATTGAGCAGGGGTTTGTTACGGTTAATGGAAATGTTCTCGGAAAAAAATACATTCCGAACGTGGGGGCAGTGGTGGAAATCACGCTTCCCGAGCCGACAAGCTGTGATATTCTTCCGGAGAACATTCCGCTTGAAATTGTTTATGAGGACGCGGATTTGTTGGTGGTGAACAAGCCCAAGGGTATGGTGGTTCACCCGGCGGCAGGGCATTATTCAGGAACGCTTGTCAATGCTTTGATGTTTCATTGCGGCGAGAGCTTGTCGGGAATTAACGGCGAAATCCGCCCCGGAATTGTCCACCGAATCGACAAAGATACAAGCGGTCTGTTGATGGTTGCCAAGAATGATTTTACTCACATAGGGCTTTCCGAGCAGATTAAGGCTCACACCTTTACGCGTGAGTATCAAACGGTTGTGACGGGCTGTATCAAAGAATCGGGCACGGTTAATGCTCCGATTGGGCGGCACAAAACCGACCGTAAACGTATGTGCGTAACGGTGGAAAATTCCCGCGAGGCGGTTACGCATTACAGCGTGATACGAAATTACGCGGGATACACGCATTTAAGCGTGCGGCTCGAAACGGGGCGAACTCACCAGATTCGAGTGCATTTGAGTTATATCGGTCATCCCGTTGCAGGAGATGAGGTTTATGGAAACGGAAAACCAAAGTGGTTATGCGGGCAGTGCCTTCACGCAAAGAAAATTGGTTTTGTCCACCCGCGAACGGGAGAATATATGGAGTTCGATTCCGAACTTCCCGATTATTTTGTGAAGTTCCTGAAAAGCATTGAATAGGAGAATTAATGGTGGAAGATAACACGATTAGAATTGGCAAGAAGGAAACTACTGTAAGTTTACAGGGACAGAATCCCGATAAGGTGAGTTATTTGCGTGTTTATGGCGATAATAAGACAGCAAATCTGGATTTCCTCGCGGATTATCCCAATGTGGAAACGCTGTTTATAGACGGTAATTTTGCTAATGTTGACGGGATTTCGCAGCTTATGGGACTGAAATACTTGAGTATAAGTCTTGAATCTTCTGTAAGGCTTGATGGAATCCGACTTCCGACTCTTAAAAGCCTGACGATTTATAACAGGATAAACGAGGGAATTGAAAATCTGCTGACAGATAGCGTGGAATGTCTGGATTTGCAAGAAATCCGTAACCTCAGTGATTTATCGTTCTTGGAGAGCGTATCGGGACTGAAAAAGCTCAATTTGGTGTCATTGCCCGCAGTGGAATCATTGCCCGATTTCGGGAAAATGCCGAATCTGTACGCGCTCAGAATCTACGAGCTTCGCAAGCTGAATGATATTGAGAGTCTTGTTCGGTCGAATATACGTTATCTCGTGATGTATTTGGCGGCGGATAAGCTGTCGGGAACGAAAATAGCGGACGTTCTTCTGCGTATGGGGCATTTAGAAAAGGCATGTCTGACATATCTTGACAGGAGCAGTGATAAGCGGTATACTGTTATAGAAAATAAGTTTAGAAAAGAGGAATGTAATATTCCTCTTGACGCAATATCCAATTATGATGAGTGGGAACGGTTATAGTGAAATGGATTTCAATAAAGTGATTTTTATGAGCGATCTGGACGGAACGCTTCTGACGGACGAGAAACAGGTTTTGGAGCGGGACTTGCGCGCGATTGAGAGGTTCAGAGCTGGCGGCGGATTGTTCACCGTAGCTACCGGACGCGGCTACTCGATGGCAAAACGCGTGGTGAATGAGCTGAATGTCGATTTGCCGTGCGTGGTGTTTAACGGCGCGGCGGTGTTCGATTTCAAAACCGATAACTTTTTGTGGCAGTGCGAAATAGGCTCTCAGGCGCGGGAATACATACGAAAAATAACCGGTATGTTCCCGAATAAACTGGGGATTGAGGTGCTTCATAAACAGACGATATTTGTTCCATTCCTGAATCAAACCGAGCAAGAACACCTTGATATGGAAAATGTAATTCCGGACAAGCGTCCGTTGGACGAGATTCCCGAGGGGGGATGGCTGAAATTCGTAATCGCTGCCGAACCCGAGGACTTGGACGAGCTTCAGAAGGTTGTGGAATCGGGTGATTTTACGGAAGCGCAATGGGTGCGTTCCGCGCCGCATTATTACGAGTGCTTGCCTAAAGGTGTGGACAAGTCACGCGGTTACGCTGAGCTGATTAAAATTCTCGGCGCGGAGGAGCGTTTTTCCGTAGCGGCGGGGGATTACACCAATGACCTTGCGTTGATAGAAAAATCCGATTTGGGATTTGCGGTGGCAAACGCGCTCCCGATTGTTAAAAAAGCGGCGGATTATACTGTTTGCGACAACAACAGCGGCGCAATCGCCGAGATTATAGATTATATTGACAGGCTTTAGAATTGTTTGTTGGGAGGTAGAAAGATGGGTCTTTTGGACGATTTGTTCAATAGAAAGGGTAAGTCTGAGGAATGCGCGCCGGAAACGCCTGTTCCGTTTGGGTTTATGCATTGCTGGCTGTGTGTAAAAGCCGATTCGTCGGAGGAGGTAATCCAAAAGCTTGGGCTGAAAAATCCGCGCGTGTGCGGTTGGAAAGACGCTATGAACCGCATACAAGAGCCTGATTGCAACGAAGTGTTTGTCACGCCCGTATTTGACGGGTATGTATTGGCGATAAACTGGGGAATAGATGTTATTTCTCAGAATCCACGCGCTTTGGACAATGCCGCGGCAAAATTTTCGGAGCTTCAGTACTTTTCGGACATTGGAGTGGTGGACTTGTTCGAGTGGGTGAAATACGTGAACGGAAAGATGGTTCGCGGATATAGCTGGTTGAGTGAGAGCGGAGAATTGATGCTGAACAGCGGTGAGCCTACACTTGAAGAAGTGAATCTCGGTTACACGAATTTGATTCCGGATAATGACGCGGATTGGGACGATTATGAATTGCCAAGCGAGGATATGCCGGTGGAAATTGCCGCCGCATGGGGAATCGACCCGAGAACGGTGGATAAGTACCCGCCGTGTACGGGATTTTGGTGTGAAATATAGGAAAATTTAACGGGTGTAGTTATAAAGCAACTTATCCGTAACGAGGGAAATTCCGAAAAGCGAGTAATTGAAGCAAATGGAATGTTGTAATATAAAGCAACTTTTCCGTGACCGAGGAAATTCCGAAAAGCGAGCGAGATTGCCGCAGCGAAGGGTAGGCAATCTCACTCGGCTAGTGCAAATAAAAATTGAGAAGCAATTTTTATTTGCACGTTTTCGGAACTTCAAATCAAGATAAGGAGAACAAAATGGACGAGAAACTTGTTAGAGAACTGGAAATCGCAGCCACAAAGGTGCGTATCGGAGTTATTGAGGGTGTACACTCCGCGAAAGCGGGACATCCGGGCGGTTCATTGTCGGCGGCGGATCTGCTGACATATCTGTATACACACCGTATGAATGTAGACCCGAAAAATCCGAAAGATCCGAAGCGTGACAGGCTTGTGCTGTCAAAGGGTCACGCCGCGCCCGTACTGTATTCGGTGTTGGCATTGCGCGGGTTCTTCCCGATGGAGGAGATGAAAACGCTGAGGAAAATCGACTCACGGCTTCAGGGACATCCCGATTTGAATAAAATCCCCGGTGTGGATATGACTACCGGTTCGCTTGGTCAGGGA
>CAYZQU010000038.1:0-3342 GCA_964480645.1 uncultured Ruminococcus sp.
GAGGTGTTTGCGAAAATCAGCAAAATAGCCGAGGATAACGGGCCTAGTATCGTGGTTTTTTAGGGTGCGATAATCCGCGTCGCAGGCGGGAGCGTAATAATTTGCGGCAAGTTACCCGCGATTCGTGCAAATTTCGCACGCAAGCGTTGCCGAGTACCGCAAAAGCGGTGCGCGAATGACCGCAGGCGGTCATTCTGTAACGCTTAGCGAGCGCAAACGAGCGAAGCGAGGCTTGCGCGGTGCGGAATTTGCTATCTAAATAGGAGGATTTATGGGGTTATTCAATAAAAAGGAAAAGCAACCCAAGGAGCGTAACGCTATTGACGACCGCAACCTGAAATATCAGCTTGCGGACGCGGCGGTGGGAACGCTCAAAGAGGGTGAGGAATACGGCGATTTGGCGAACACGCAGGTGGAATTCGGTTATCTGTTCGAGATTGAAGACCACGGCGTGGAGGCGCTGTTCAAGCTCACTACCGACAAGGGAACGTTCTATTACGCGTTTCAGGTCAACAAGCTGATGCGTCTGAATTTCACCGAAGAGCTGTTCCAAACCACAACCGAGGGATTCCTTGATATGCACAAGGGGTAACATGTAATGAACGCGCTTAAAATCAGGTTCGAGAACGACAAATTGTTTCCGGAATACGGCGAAATTCATAGCGAGTATATTCGCGATTTTGAACCTGTGGAGCTCGGACGAACGGATAATTACACGGTATCCGAGCATATTTTCCACGGAACAACAATTGACTGTATATTGCAGAACCGTGGAAAGAAAGTTATCGCGTTGAATTTCGCAAACGCGAATATGGCGGGCGGCGGTTATGCTCTGGGCGGAAACGCTCAGGAGAAATCGCTGTGCAGAGCATCATTCCTTTATTATACGATTCGCGGGGCTAAGGATTATTACAACGCCAACCGTTTAAGGTTTTCACCGTTCTATACCGATGGAATGATACTTTCGGAGAATGTTCCCGTGATAAGGAACGAATCGAGGGAGTTACTTAAAGAGCCGTTTAACGTCGATTTTGTCACTTGTCCCGCAGTGAATAGAAGATTCACTCCGCCGTGGCTTAGAGGACGTATACGCGGCGTTATGGAGCGGAGAATAGGGAAGATAGTTTCGCTTATGCAGTCGCGAAATCCCGATGTGATGGTTTTGGGAGCGTTTGGCTGCGGAATGTTCGGAAATCGGCGCAAGGATGTTCTACCGATGTTCGAGAGGGCAATCAACAAATACACAAACGGGAGCGCGGAGATTGTTTTCGCGATTTCCGATTAAACGGAGGTAAATTATGAGCAAGATTCAAATGACTACGCCGCTGGTCGAAATGGACGGCGACGAAATGACACGCATTATCTGGAAGATGATTAAGGACATCTTAATCAATCCGTATGTAGACCTAAAGACGGATTATTACGATTTGGGACTGGTTCACCGTAATGAAACCAACGACCAAGTAACCGTGGATTCAGCGAACGCTACCAAGAAATACGGTGTGGCGGTTAAGTGCGCGACAATCACTCCGAACGCTCAGCGCGTGGAGGAGTATAATCTCAAGGAGATGTGGAAGTCGCCGAACGGCACTATCAGAGCCATTCTGGACGGTACGGTGTTCCGCAAGCCGATTTTGGTGAACGGAATCACTCCGTATATTCCAACGTGGACAAAGCCGATTACAATCGCGCGTCACGCTTACGGAGATATTTACAAGAATACCGAGTTGAAAGCTCCGCAAGGCTCTAAGGCTGAGTTGGTAATTACCGACAAGGACGGCAAGGAAACCCGCGCGCTGATTCAGGAGTTCAAAAACTCGGACGGCATTGTGCAGGGCGTTCATAATCTTGACAGTTCCATTTCGAGCTTCGCAAGGGCGTGCTTTAATTACGCGCTGGACGCTAAGGAGAATCTGTGGTTCGCTGCCAAGGATACAATTTCCAAGACTTACGACCATCGCTTTAAGGACATCTTCGCGGAGATTTACGAGAACGAATACAAGGCGAAATTCGAGGCGGCGGGAATCGAATATTTCTATACGCTGATTGACGATGTTGTGGCGCGTGTGATTCGCAGTGAGGGCGGATTTATCTGGGCTTGCAAGAATTACGACGGCGACGTGATGAGCGATATGCTCGCTACCGCGTTTGGTTCACTGGGATTGATGACCAGTGTACTGGTATCTCCCGACGGCAAGTACGAGTACGAGGCGGCTCACGGTACGGTTACGCGTCACTATTACGCGCATCTCAAGGGTGAGAAGACCTCCACAAACCCGATTGCTACCATTTTCGCGTGGAGCGGCGCACTCCGCAAGCGCGGCGAGCTGGATAATATTCCCGAACTGTGCGCGTATGCGGATAAACTTGAGAAAGCGTCCGTTCAGACCATGGAGGACGGTATTATGGACAAGAATCTCGCCGCAATGAGCAAGTTGCCGAATAAGCAAATTGTAGACACAGAAACATTCCTCAAGGAAATCAACAACAGATTGGAAAAGCTGATGGCGTAAGGAGTGAAAAATGGGGGTCAACACGTATGTAAGCGGTGCTGTCCGGCAGTTTTCATATAATTTTGCCCACGGAACTTTGGGTTATCCGCTTCTGGAGGGAATCGAGTATATTGGCGAAATCCTGATGGAGGAAAGCAGCTTTGCGGAGCAAGCGTTTGCTATTTTTATGAACAACCTTGAGGTTGACGGTGAGAGTGGTGTTCTTAATTACGAGTATAGTGAACGGCGTGCCGCACAGTATATTCGGCGTTATTTCGACCCCGATTATCAAGTAGATCCGCCGTTTGAAACTTGGGAAATTGAATTACACGCGGTAAGCAAGAATGCATATCAAAAGTAAATTCCATTGATGGATAACATGTTCCGAGTAATCACAGATGAAAGAGTGATGTAATGCAAGAAAAGAACATATCAAAGTCGGTGATAAGGCGGCTTCCAAGATATTACAGATTCCTTGGAGAACTTCAAAATAAGGGTGTGGAAAAAATCTCATCGGGGCAGTTGGCTGAGCGTATGCGGCTGACGGCTTCCCAAATTCGTCAGGATTTGAATTGCTTCGGCGGATTCGGACAGATGGGATACGGCTACAATGTCGCGGAGCTGCGCGGGCAGATAGGCGAGATTCTGCACCTCAGTGACAGGCGCTCTTTGATTCTTGTCGGCGCGGGAAATCTCGGCAGAGCGATTGCGCAGTACATCGACTTTGCGCGGTATGGGTTTGAGCTTGTGGGAATTTTCGACTGCGATGATGAGAAAGTAGGCGGGAAGATTGCGGGGTTGTCCGTACAAAACAGCGACAAGCTTCGCCAAATTCGCGCCGAAAACGCTC
>CAYZQU010000038.1:3352-11115 GCA_964480645.1 uncultured Ruminococcus sp.
ATTGTGAAAATTCTTGTTGAACGCGGAGTTTCCGCTTTCTGGAATTTTTCGCACTATGATATTCACGCGGATTACCCCGATACAGCCGTGGAAAATGTTCACCTGACCGACAGCCTTATGACTCTTTCGTATTTGATGGAGGAAAGGAACGATATGGTTACAAGCTGATGATGGACGATTTGTTAATCAGGAGGTATATTATGGATTGCAAGGAAATTGTTTCCAATTTTTTGTTGAAGGTTACACCAATAAAAATTACGATTACATTATGGAGTGTATGTCGGAGGATTATTATGACCATAGTCCCGCCGCCGCAAGAAGCAACAAGGACGCTGTCGGTATCCTGAAGATTGTCGCGGGACAGTTTTCGGAGCTTAAGGTGGACGTTGTGGATATTTTTTCCGAAAACGGATGGTCGCGACAAGAGTGGTTTATGAAGGCGTTCATACGGGAGAATGTATGGGAATCCCCGCGACGGGAAAGAAAATCAAATTTGAAGCCCTTGAAAATTTCAGAGTGGAAAACGGAAAGATAGTGGAGTCGTGGGGTTATTGGCCGGATAAGGATATTGAGCGGCAACTCCGTGATTGAAACTATTGAAGTCCGCGAATAAAAAACGGCGAGGTTCTCAGAAAACTTCGCCGATTTTTGTCCCAAAAAACCGCATGGTTAAGCCAATGTTAAGTTTGGTTGACAAACTTCCAACGGAAATTGGTAGACATTTGGAGAAAAATCGTATATAATAAAATTACGCTTTCGGAAGACGTTGTGACAAATAGGAATAAGGAGGAAATATTATGAAATTTTCGGAAAAGCTTATGGAGCTTCGCAAATCGCGCGGTTGGTCGCAGGAGGAATTAGGCGAGAGGCTCGGAGTTACTCGTCAGACAGTATCGAAGTGGGAGCTTGGCGAAACAACTCCCGAAATGGAGAAAATCGCGGCGATAAGCGAGTTGTTCGAAATCTCCACGGACGAGCTTATTAAAGGAAGCGCGGCGGCTTCCACAACGGGGCAGACTGTCATTACCGAGAAAAAGGTTCACGGGTACACAAGTAAGAGAACATGGCACGGAATGCCGCTTGTTCAGATTGCCAAAAACGCTAAGGGCGTTATCGCGATTGGACTGCGCGCGAAAGGGATTGTCTCCATAGGACTGATGTCAATGGGAATCGTATCTTTGGGAGTTTTATCATTTGGAGTGTTGGCAATAGGGACATTGGCGTTTGGCGCGTTTGTTACTGGTATGATTGCTGCTGGAGTTTTCGCGCTCGGCGGCGTAGCGGCGGGACTGTTCGCGTTGGGCGGAGTTGCGTGCGGCTGGGTATCGTTCGGCGGCGTAAGCTGTGGAATGTACTCAATCGGCGGATTCGCGAAAGGGCAGGTAGCAGTTGGCGGAGTGGCTGACGGCGTTGTCGCTTTCGGCAGTGATGACAGGACAATCGGTGATATTGTATTCCATCCCGGTGTAACCGTTGAAGATTTCCGCGCGGCTGTTATGTCACGGTTTCCAAATACGCCGAAGTTTATAGCGGATTGGATGTCGTGGTTCGCCGCGAATGCGAAATAATGAAAATCCTAAAATAAATTACTCCCCTCCGTGTGGAGGGGAGTAATTGTCAAATGTAAAATTTCAATTGCTATCAGTGCGCGGGGAATTTCATAATGTTCGCAATCAGGCACATAACGCCACCAACAACCGCTACAACGCCCGATGAACCGTGACCGAGCATAGCGAAATTGTACATATTGGAAACAAAATCGCCCTCTTTTTCACGCTTTTTCATAATAATCGTGCTGATAATGAACGCGCCCACCAGTAAAACTGTGCAGATGATTCCGAGATAGATTTCGTGCGTGACATAGTGAAACATCATTGCAACAATTCCAAGCCCCGACATAATCAGAGTCAACAATCCAAGTCCCATAAAAATTCACCGTTAGATTGTCGGTTCAACCGACAAAACTATCCTTTCTGTTTTTAATAATTATATCACCAATGCTATATCTTGTCAAGATAAATAATGTACAAAACAATATATGGTGTTTTGTGCAACTTAACCAAAATTTATGTATGACATTTTCATAAAGTGGCATTTGGGTAGAATACCGCCAGGATTTCCTCGGCGGTTTTTCCCGTTTTGGCGAGAAAATTCGCGGCAGAAATGCTCATTCCACGATTTTCACCAAATCCGTGACAGATGAAGCAAAACTTGTCCTCAGCAAATTGAATCGTAATTGCCGTACTTCGGAGTCCCAGAAGACGTTTCAATTCCGTACCTGTGTATTTTATTTCTCCAAAGTTTATGAACAGGAGAGTGCCGCTGTCGCTGTATGTCGCGCCTGTGAACCATTTGGAGCAGTCGCTTGATAGTACGCCTTTACAGCGTAATGACGACAGAATCTCATCGGGAGTGAAAGCCATTCGGCTCTCGAAGCCCTTGGCGTCAATGTCGCACGGCAAAGCCACGGACGGAGAGAGCGCGTCTTCATCGGTTCTTCCCGAGGAGATTTTGCACATCGGCGCGTTAATCGGTTCTCCGTTAAGCGTCAGTACGCTGTTCATCGCGTTTTTCACGGCTGTTCTCAAAGTAACGCTTATTTCTGTGGAAATATATGGAAAATCTGTGCTAGTCATAAAATCCGCTCCGAAATTTACCGCTTCGGTTTTGGCATACGGCGCTGTAAATGCCGTTCCACGGTTGTTCAGTGCGTATAATGCCCGTGAATTTTCCGCTATGGCGATGGCTCTCAATGCTTCGGCGTTATACTCGGACGACTTTTCGGGGAGCAGTCCCGCAACGCAGCCGCACAGAAAGTCCTCGTATGAAAGGGTGATTATCTCCGAGGTTTCTGGGCGGTAAAGCGTTATGCGGCTTGGAATCGCGGATACTTGATTGGAACGCGATATGAGAATCAATATGACAATCAGCGCAATAAGCAGAATCAGCGAGATTCCCGACACGATGGTCAGCTTTTTTGGGATTATTTTCTTATTCATAAGATACTCCTTGCTGTGAACCATTTATTTTTAATTTGACTTGACAACCGGGAAATTATGGTGTATAATATAAAGTGTGTAATTTTATTTGAAAATCGGCGGGATAAACTTTGTGTTTATTGTAGAGATATATGGGTTACAAAAGAAAGGCTGTGTTGTAATTATGGACAAAATGGAACAACTGAAATCAACGGACAGACTGCGCAAGATGTGCGCGGATTTCTGTGAGAACAGCGAAATAGACAGCTCACTTTATTCAAAGTTTGGCGTTAAACGCGGACTACGCAACTCCGACGGCTCGGGTGTTGTCGCGGGAATCACCAATGTCTGCTGCGTTCACGGCTATGTAATGAGCGAGGGCGATAAACAGCCCATTGAGGGAGAACTGATTTATCGCGGCTATAATATCCGCGATCTGGTAAGCGGCGTGCTTGCGGATAGACGTTTCGGTTATGAGGAGGTCGCGTATCTGCTGCTGTTCGGCGTGCTGCCCAACGAGCGCGATTTGACAAGCTTTTCACGGCTTATTTCCGAGTATCGCGAGCTTCCGCGCTATTTCACCGAGGATGTGATTATGCGTAATCCGTCCCCGAATATAATGAACAAGATGCAGCAGGCGGTACTTACTCTGTACAGCTATGACAGCGCTCCTGAAGATAAGTCCGCGGAGAGCGAGATGATCAAGGCTATTTCGGTCATTGCCAAGCTGCCCGCCATTATGGTGGCGTCTTATCAGGCACTGCGGCGGTTCTATCACAATGATTCGATGGTTATGCACCAGCTTATTAAGGAGGAGAGCCTCGCCGAGAGCATTTTGTCTACTCTGCGTGACGACCGCGCTTATACTCCCGATGAGGCGAAGCTCCTCGATCTGTGCCTTATGCTCCATGCGGAACACGGCGGAGGAAACAACTCCACATTTACCTGCCGCACGGTGTCCTCATCGGGCACGGACGCGTATTCCGCATACGCGGCGGCTATCGGTTCGCTTAAAGGTCCTCGGCACGGCGGCGCGAACATCAAGGTTATGGAGATGCTTGAACACGTCAAGACGGGCGTTAAGGACTGGGCTGACGACGACGAGGTCAGCGCGTATCTGCATAAGATAATCCGTAAGGAAGTCGGCGACAAGTCGGGCTTGATTTACGGAATGGGTCACGCGGTGTACACCCTGTCCGACCCAAGAGCGGTTATCCTTAAAGATAACGCGATGAAGCTTGCTCAAGGCACCGATTTTGAGGCGGAATTCAAGCTTTTGGACAGCATTGAGCGTCTGACTCCCGCAGTGTTTGACAATGAGCGCGGCGCTATCAAAAATATATGCGCGAATGTGGATATGTATTCGGGCTTGGTTTACAAGATGCTGAGGATTCCCGTGGAGATGTATACCGCGCTGTTCGCTTGCTCCAGAATGGCGGGCTGGTGCGCTCACCGTATGGAAGAAATGATTAACGGAAAGCGAATTATCCGTCCGGCTTACAAGGCTATCAATACCAACAAAACTTATATTCCTCTGGAGGACAGACAATGAAAAAAACAAGCAAGCTTACGCTTTGGATTATGATTGCGGGGATTATTCTTTGCTGTGCGGCAAGGGTTTTCTCAATTTTCAACACTGATATGAACAGCGGGTTTATTGTTCGCGGAAAGGAGATTCTCTGCAATGCGCTGTATTACGGCATATTGATTCTGACTACGGTTGGCGCGATGTTTACCGAAAGGCGCGGGGAAATACTCGAATACACGGATCTCACAAATTGGAAATCCAACGTACTTGGTTTCGCAACGCTTATTCTGGCTCTTGGGGCGGCTTATGAGGGCATACTGGAGCTGAATTCTTTCTCGCCGTTCGGTTTTCTTGCGATTGTGGACTTTGTTTTTGCGGCTGCGTTTGTGGTAATCGCGTTCATTATTCTTTCTCGCAAGGAAATAAATGCGGGAATCGGTTTCTCGTACGCGTTTGTGGGAATTTATTTTACAATTCGCGGGGTTTGTATTTTCAATCAGAGAATGGTAATCGCAAGCATTCCCGAATATCTGTTGGATATGCTTGGTATCGTCTGCGGCGCGGTATTCTTTGTGGTGCTGTCGAAGTACCTTACGGGAAACGGCGGCACGGGCAAGGCGGTTTGCTTTTGGGGAACGGCGGGAGCGATAATCGGGCTTTCTCCTTTTCTGGGCGCGGTTGTGGCGAAGATTTTCGGCGCGGCGGAGATTTCCGAGCGAATCACGTTCGGTTATAACGCCGCGGAGGTGTTCTTCCAGACCCACAGGGGCGATAACGCGTATATGATGACGGGTCTGTATCTTATGAACGTGCTGTTCGGGGCGTTTGCGGCGGTTACCGTGGCGGTTCTGATGATAGGTAAAAAGCCGAAAATCACCGACAAGAAAGTTGATAATAATATCAACACGGAAGAAGGCGGCTCTGCTTTATGAGGTATGGGTCAATTTATTTGGTGGTTCGGGACTTTGATAAATCCGTTTCATTTTATGAAAAGGTTCTGGATATGAAGGTGAGCGCGGTAAACGGAAAACGTTTCGCGATGTTCAACAATGAGGGGTTGAATATATGTTTGATGAATGGATATTATGATGACCAAAACCGTTCTCAGGTAATCACTAAAGGTGATTATTGGGAAGTGTACGATAATCAAAGTAAAATCGCCGACAGTGTAAATACCCGAAAGGTGTTTATAAATTTGGGTGTGAATGATTTACGGGCAGAATACGAGCGGATAAAGGGCTTGGGAATCGCGGAGCAATTGACTCCGATTCGATATATTGAGGTATTTTCGCCGTATTGGTATTTTACATTTATGGACCCTGATGGAAATCCGATTGAGATTACCGGCGGGTATACGGAAATATAAGGAGCATATTTATCATTAAAATTATGAAGAAACTGCTTATTGTTGTAGCGTTCTGTCTGTTGCTGAGCGGCTGCTCCGAGGTTTCGATGGAGAATCTGCTGATGCCGCCGAAGATGTCCGGGGAGCAGAACGAGATCTATCAGGAGCTTGTAAACAGCGCGGGCAAGAACGTTAAGCTGAAATACCCGAAAAGCGGGGACTACCGCTCGGCGTTCGTGGTTCGCGATATTGACAACGACCCCGGAAACGAGGCTATGGTGTTCTATGAAAACAAGAACGTCCAGTCCGGGGAGAGTTCTTTGCGGCTTAAAATACTTGACAGCAGCAACGGAAAATGGCAGGCTGTTTACGATCTGGCTTGTCCCGGCAGCGAGGTGGAGAGCATAAGCTTTGTGAATATGAATTCCTCCAAGCGAATCGACATAATAATTTGTTATACGGTACTCGGAAAGACCGAGAAGATGTTCTCGGTGCTGAATTACGCGGATAAAATCCCGGTGGAGCTTTATTCGGGACCGTATTCTGTTCTTGAGGTCACGGATTTGAACGCCGACGGCGAGGACGAACTGTTTGTCTTAAATCAAGACAAGGAAAATCAAATATCTACCGCAACACTGCTTAAAAATACCGATGAGGGTTTCAAAAAGTTGTCGGAATTTCCGATTTCACATATTGTGTCGGAATATCTGCGGGTTACAAAAGGTAAAATCAACGAAAATACCGAGGTAATTTTTCTGGATTACTCAATAGGCAAGGGCAACGGCGGCATCGGCGTATCGGGTACGGATATCTTTTATTGTTACGGAAATAATCTCGGAGGTTTGATGTGTGGCGAACGCTACACAAATGAGCTGACACCCGAAATTTACAGTATGGATATTGACAATGACGGAATCATCGAAACAGCCGAAACAAGACCGCTTCCCGGTTATGAAACGTTTACTCCCGGGGAACAGCTTTATGTGGTGCGGTGGATTGAATGCGAAAGTGTTGAAACCGGAGAGGTAAGGCTTGACCATTACAGCTACTATTCGGGGAAGTATCGGTTCGCGATGTTCTTTCCGGACAGATGGCAGGGAGTGGTAACGGCTATTCCCAATTTTACGGATAACGAGATTGTCTTTATCCTGTATGATGAGAAAAAAGGACTGAATATAACGCCAAGCACGGAACTTATGCGGATTCGGGCGGTTGATAAGGACGATACCTCCGCCGTTGAAGCGGTTGGCAAACAAAAGGAATTCAGACTGCTTGCCGAGAATGACGAGATGTCATACTATATCAGCGAGACCACCGGTTATCGGACGGGCAAACTGGCTCTTACCGAGAGCGAGCTTAAACACAATTTTATAATGCTGTAATAACGTGATTCAGCGTAATTCAAAGTAAGATTCGGGGGTGAAAGGCAAATTCGGCAAGCCGCAGGGAAAGCGGAGTGAAACGGCGCTTTCTCTGCGAGGCTAGTACATAATTTGTGTGGCGAAGCCGCACAAATTATGTACGGTGACGGATTTGCAAATTAAAATATGAAAAGAATTCTTGTTGTTGAAGACGAAAATTCCATACGTGATTTTGAGGTGATTAACCTCCGACGGGCGGGATACGATGTGACCGACGTCGCGAGCGGAGAGGACGCTGTGGCGGAATATCGCAGGCAGGGCGGGAATTTCGATGTCGCTCTTCTGGATATTATGATGCCCGGTATGGACGGATTCGCTCTGTGCCGCTGGATTCGCGAACAGAGCAGTGACATCGGGATTATAATGCTATCCGCCAAGAGTCAGGAGATGGATAAGGTGAACTGTTTGATGATTGGCGCGGACGACTATGTTACAAAGCCCTTTTCGCCCTCGGAACTGGTGGCGCGCGTTGACGCGATTTATCGGCGTGT
>CAYZQU010000039.1:0-11101 GCA_964480645.1 uncultured Ruminococcus sp.
GCAGAGCAATTTTTGATAGGCTGTAAAAAAAGGCTTGACATTCATATGGCTTATATATTATAATGTATATAAAGGGAAGCAGTGGCGATTTTTGTGAAACAGAAAAAATCTTTTTTGTCAGCGTTTCACAGCGGCAAACTGCCGCTCTTAATTCCCAATGTTGCGTAATGGCATTTTCCGCCACATTTTTCACTTGACAAATTAAAATTAATATTGTATAATAAAAATAGAATTTCTATGGCTGGATAGAATTTCTATGGCTGGTTTTCTTAGCCAACTACACTATCAAACCATTAACTACAAGGAGGTACACTCAATGAGTAACGTTTATTTCACGAAAAACATCACCCCCGAGGGCCTTGTCGCGGTTTATAACGCGATGAAATGGCAGCCTACGGGGAAGTGCGCGGTGAAGCTTTCCACAGGAGAGCCGCCCGCGTCCAACTATCTGCGCCCCGCGCTGATTAAAGACCTTGTTCAGCTCGTGAACGGCACAATCGTGGAGTGCAATACCGCGTACGACGGTTCACGCATCAAAACGTCCGACCACTATCAAGTGGCGAAGGAACACGGATTTACCGACATCGCGCCGTTCCAAATTCAGGACGAGGACGGCTCTATGACGCTCCCCGTAAACGGCGGCAGGCGTCTCAAGGAAAACTATGTTGGGAAAGCATTTGCGGACTATGAATCTTACTTGATTCTGTCGCATTTCAAGGGGCATATGATGGCGGGATTCGGCGGCGCGATAAAGAACATCTCCATCGGACTTGGCTCAAGCGAGGGCAAGGCGTGGATTCACAGCGGCGGAGTACATCTTGAAAATCCGTTTTCGGGTGAACAGGACGCATTCCTTGAGGCAATGGCAGAATCTGGCAAATCGGTTGCGGATTACCTTGGCAATCGAATTTGCTACGTTAATGTAATGAATCGTCTGTCCATTGACTGCGATTGCGATGGACATCCTCATGAGCCTGAAATGGCGGATGTCGGCGTACTGTCTTCCCTTGACCCCGTTGCCCTCGACCAGGCGTGTGTTGATTTGATTTACGCGCAGAAGAACGGCGACGGTAAATCCCTTGTCAATCGGATTGAGGAGAGAAACGGCTTGCTGACACTTAAACACGCTGCGGAAATCGGTCTTGGAAGCCGCGAATACACACTGATTTCACTCGACTGAAGAGGCAAAAATGAAAGAAACGACAAAGAAAATAACCCTCTCGGCAATGTTTATCGCAATCGGAATAGTGTTGCCAATCCTGACGGGGCAAATTCCGCAAATCGGGAATATGCTGTTGCCGATGCACATTCCCGTGTTCCTCTGCGGACTGATTTGCGGCTGGAAATACGGCGCGGAGGTCGGATTTATTCTTCCACTGCTGCGCTCGGCAATCTTCGGAATGCCCGTATTTTTTCCGACGGCGGTATCTATGGCACTGGAGCTGATGACCTATGGTCTGATTTCGGGATTACTGTATGCAATCTCGCGTCATCAGTGTATAATCGCTTTGTACCGCTCAATAATCGCCGCAATGCTCGCGGGGCGCGCGGTTATGGGAATCACGAACGTTATTCTGCTGAATCTCCACGGCGATGGGTACTCGTGGAAGATGTTTTTGGACGGCGCGCTTTTGACCGCGATTCCCGGGATTATAATCCAGCTTACGCTGATTCCCGCGATTATGCTGGCACTCCACAAGACGAGGCTTGTGCCGTTCAGGCGGCATTCCAACGCGAAAAATGAGAGCTGAGAATATTGCGAAAGCCGTAATCGCGGCGGCGGAGCAAATCTCCGAAAAACGGCTTATAATCGCGATTGACGGACGCTGCGCCGCGGGAAAAACCACCCTCGCGGCGCGGATTCGCGAACAGACAAACTGGAATGTTTTCCATATGGACGAATTCTTTCTCCGCCCGGAACAGCGAACTACCGAACGTTTTGCCGAACCGGGCGGGAACGTAGATTGGGAACGCTTCCGCGAGGAGATTCTCCTTCCGATAAGCCAAGGAGAATCCGCGATTAAGTACCGCTCGTTTGACTGCCGTGCAGATAGCATGACCGAAATTTCCGCGAATGTCGGTAAAATCTGCGTGGTCGAAGGCTCATACAGCTGCCACCCCGAATTACGAGGATTCTATAATCTGCGAATATTCCTGACCGTCGGTCGGGAGGAACAGGCGCGTCGAATCCTCGCCCGAAACGGAGCGGAACGCGCGGAACAATTTACCGAAAAATGGATTCCGCTTGAAGAGAAATATTTCACGAAATGTGATGTGGAGCGGTTTTGCGAGTTGAAATTCAATACCAATTAAACGAAACCGGAGAGCGTTTGCTCCCCGGTTTTAATCTTTCTCAAACAGAAAATCAAAACTCCCCTTGGGCGTCTTTAGACAGGTTTCAAGGACATTCGCGAAGATTTTCAGCTTTTTCACAAAAGAGGCAACATCCGACCGAGAGTCATCTATGAAAACTGTCAGTACGGAAACAATTATTTCCGCGCTTTCTTTTGGATATTCAAGCTGAATAGAACCCTCGTCAACCCCCTGTTCAAGCAGCATTGTAAGTATCGGCGCAATCTCCTGAACCGCCACGGATTTAAGCTTTTTATGCAAAATCACGTCATCATTAAGGTGCAGCGACATTATCAGGTTGTGCCTGTTGCCGAAATCCTCGGCTGTCGCGCTGCGGAATAGCTGTTTTATACGTCCCAGTGCAGTCTGATCACCTGAAATGGAGTTCAAATATTCCCGAATTGCACGACGATAACTTCGCTCAATCAGGCAATCGAGAATCTCGTCCTTGCTCTCAAAATAGTAGTACACCGTTCCTTTCGCTACGCCGGCTTCACTTGCAATCGAATCCACCGAAATATCCTTGAATGGTACGGTATTCATAAGTTTCTCAAGCGCGTCGAAAATCTGTTCACGCTTGTTGGATTTGACTTGTTTCATACGGTTTTCTCCTTAAAATTACTAGGATTTGCACAAAAAATCCGCTCTCTTTTGTCATTATATCACAAACTTTCGGAAATTTCAAGTATTTTTTCGAGAATGTATTGACTGGCGGTCAGTTTTGTGATAAAATAAATACAGTAAATCCAATAATTAATAATTCGGAGATAGTATAATATCGCCGAATATTAATATGAAACAAAATCGACTGACGGTCAGTTAAAAAGGAGAAACACAGTGAAGAAATCACCATTAATTATTGCCGCGACGAGCATTGGCGGACTTGCTGCGGCGGGAACTGCGGCGTGCTTTATCGGCGCACGGACGCTGTTCAACCGTGTAATTCCGCGCCAAGACGGAGTCCGTGTAGATACAAGCGAGATGGCAGACGGCGAAAAGTGGGAGGGGTATATCATCTCAATCCGCGCTGTACGAGAAAAGTTCCAGCAGCGTCCTTCCGAACACGTAACGATCAAGTCGCGCGATAATCTGACGCTCCACGGCGACCTGTTTCCTTCCGAAAAGCCTACAAAACGCATTGCGATACTGTTTCACGGCTACACAAGCTGCGGAATTAACGACTGCTCGAATATGGGAGAGTACTTTATGCAGCGCGGTTGGAATTCTCTGATAGTTGACCAGCGGTCACACGGTATGAGCGAGGGGCAGTGGATAGGCTTCGGAATCCTCGACCGCTTTGACTGCATAAGTTGGATAAACTTCGTAACAGAGCGCTTTGGCGCGGATTGTGAAATCGTTCTGTTTGGGGTTTCGATGGGGGCTTCGACGGTGCTGATGGCAAGCGGCACCGAGGGTTTCCCGACAAACGTAAAGGCAATAATTTCCGATTGCGCGTTCACTTCTCCGTATGATGTGTTTACACACATCTTGCGTCGTGACTATCACCTTCCGCCGCACCCAATAATGGACATCAACGACCGACTTTGCCGAAAGCGCGCGGGGTACGGCTTCAGGGACTTCTCCACGTTGGACGCGGTAAAAAAGGGGGTCTGCCCGATTCTGTTTATACACGGCGCGGAGGACACATTTGTCCCCGCGTATATGACCGAACAAAATTATGAGGCTTGCACCGGTGAAAAAGAAAAACTGATAGTCGAAAAAGCGGGACACGCAGCGTCGCTCTACGAGAATCGTGAGCTGTATCAAACGACTGTCAGTCGTTTTTTGGAACGTTATTTCCCTCAGGAGGAGAGCTAAATGAAAGAATTTACCGTAAACGGCACGGTTGTGCAGGCATATCCGCTTGCCGCCGCGCAGAGAATGCATTTTTACACGATAAAATTCGCGCCGCCTCAGGTGCTGAACATCGGCACGGGGCTGTACATCAAGCAGGACGTGGATTTCGGAATACTGAAAGATTGCGTCAGAGAGGCAATCGCGCGGTTTGATTCAATGCGACTGCGCTTTCTTGAGGACGAGGACGGAACGGTCTACCAATATGTAGTTCCGTTTGATGAGCGTGAAATCGGATTTTTTGACTTCTCGCGATGGAGCGAGGAGGACGCGCAAGCCGAGATGACGCGTTGGACATCAAAGCCGTTCGAGCGGTATAATTCCGCGATGAATCGCGTTGTGATGATAAAATATCCGGGTGATTTCAATGGAATTTATCTCAAAGTTGACCATATGACTATGGATTCAAGCTCGATAATCGAATTCAACAAATTGGTGTTGGAGCTTTATTGCGCGCGGGTTTACGGGTATCCCGAGCCGAAGCCGATGAGGTCGTATATCGAGGCTTTGAAGCACGACCTCGAATACGAAAAGCGCGGAAATCCCGCGCACAAGGCGGATGAGTCGTTCTGGAAAGAGTACATTGAAAGCAGCGAACCGATGTATACGGACTTCACCGGTCCGGGACGACTTTTGACCGAGCGTCGAATTACCGGAAATCCAAACTTGCGCAGCGCGCGAATTGTTTCCGACTCGCAGTCGGCGGCAATCGCCGTTTATCACCTCGAGGGCGAACCGTCCGCGCGACTGATGAAGTTCTGCGAGGAAAACCGCGTACCCATGGCGAGTCTGCTTCTGATGGGGCTTCGCACGGTATTGTCGAAATTCAACGGCGACGAAAAAGACGTATCTGTAAAGACGAATGTCGCTCGCCGCGGAACGCTGCTCGAGAAGCACAGCGGCGGCACAAGAATCCACTTTTTCCCGCTGCGCACAATCGTTGAGCCGGAGCAAACGTTCCTTGATGGAATCCGTGTAATCCAGACCGAGCAGAATAAGATTTTCCGCCACGCGAATTACGACCCCATCGAGCTTACCATGAAGCGCGCAAAGTATCGCAAATTCGCTCCGGGAGCGAGCTACGAGAGCATATCGCTGACGTATCAGCCGCTGACATTGCGCGAAAAAAACACGGAAATACCCGATATTGACTACAAGTCATTTTGGTACTCAAACGGGGTTGCCGCGCAGCCGCTTTACCTGACAATAATGCACCGTCCCGAGGACAACGGACTTAATTTCAACTTTGAGTATAAGCCCGATGTCGTGTCAAAACACGAGATGGAGTTTCTGTACTACTATTACTGTCGGGTGCTGTTCCGCGGAATTGAAGACCCGAACAGAACCGTCGGTCAGATTCTGGAAATGATATAACAGGGGGATTTGTGATGTTAGAGGAACTTAAAGAACTCATCTGTAACTATGTTGAAGTTGACCCACAGTCGATTATACTGGACTCAAAATTTGTTGACGACCTCGGATTCAACTCGTTCGACTTTGTAACGTTGTTGGGCGAAATTGAGGAAAAATATGCGATTCACGTTGATGAAGCGGATATTATCGGTCTTTCGACCGTCGGTCAGGCGATTGAATACATCGAGAAGCTGAGAGGTGCGAAATGAGCAAAATCAAGACGTTGTTTGACTTAGTAAGCACCGCTGCCGAGCGCTTTCCGAACGGAAATTTCCTCACTGAAAAGACTGAGAGCGGAGTTGTCGACACAACTTTTCCGGATTTTTTTGCGGCGGCGTTGCGAGTATCGACGTTCTTGCTGGACACATTCGGGAGAACCGTTCACGCGGCGATAATCGGTCCCACAAGTTCCGGTTATCTGTCGGCTTACCTCGGCACAATGATTGGCGGGAACGTCGGCGTCCCGATTGACGCTCAGCTCGCTCCTGCGGATATATGCGAGCTGATTGTGAGAGCGGACGCGGAGGTGCTGTTTTATGATCCTCGGTTCAAAGCGGCAATCCCCAAAATCCGCGAGGTATGCCCGATGATACGTGAATTTGTTGAGCTGGAGCGGAACATCTGCTCCGACTATGAGCCGAAAATCCCCGAGGATAAACCAACCGAATCCACAATTGCGGCAATACTTTTTACATCCGGAACAACCGGCAAAGCGAAAGGTGTAATGCTCTCCCATGGAAATTTTATCGACAACGTGTTCTGCTGTGACGGTGAGGCAACCCCCGAGGACACGCTGCTGACCGTGCTTCCGATTCACCACGTGTATTGTTTTACGTGTGATATTCTGTTGTCGCTACGCTACGGAACACACGTCTGTGTCAACGATTCGCTGTTGAAAGTCGCACAGAACCTCAAGCAATTTTCGCCGACAATAATCTTGCTCGTACCGATGATTGCGGCGACAATCCTCAAGCAAATTCAGGCGGCGGCGAGGGCTAATCCGGATATTCCGATTCGAGCAATTGCTCAAAACGTGTTTGGCGGGCGGCTAAAGACGATTTACAGCGGCGGAGCGTATCTGAATCCCGAGTTGATTTCGGCGTATGAGAATTTGGGAATTTCCATCGCGCAAGGCTACGGAATGACAGAATGTTCTCCGCGAATCACTTCCGGAGATCTGTCCCGCAAATCCGACGGAGATGTCGGAACGGTAGTGCGCGGTTGCGAGATAAAAATCGTGGATGGAGAAATTACCGTGAACAGCAAATCTGTAATGCAGGGATACTATAAGGATCCGCAGTCAACCAAGGAGACGCTCCGTGACGGTTGGCTTTATACCGGAGATTTGGGTTACGTCGATGAACAGGGAAGACTGTACATCACGGGTCGTAAGAAGAATCTGATAATTCTGTCAAACGGCGAGAATGTTTCCCCCGAGGAGCTTGAAAACAAGCTCGAGGCATCGGAAATCGCTCAGGAAATTCTAGTCTACGCAGAGGATGAAATCCTTACCGCGGAGGTATTTCCCGGTGAGTCATACCGCGGCAAATCCCGTGAGGAAACAGTTTCCGAAATCAAGGCGAAAATCACCGAGGTCAATAAATCCCTTCCGAGCGCGAAAAATATCCGCCGAATCCGAATCCGCGATACGGAATTCGAGAAGACCACCTCGCGTAAAATCAAACGCTCACAGAGCGTCAAAGGCGAAATCGTATAAACCGAATTCCGAGCTTATATGGCTCGGATTTTTTTCGCGGAAATCTTCCTCCACAGAATCACCGCGACAACCGCCGTCAGAATCTCCGCAATCGGAAAAACCCACCACATCAGCGAACTCATCTGTATGTTGGATTTGGCGATTGCCGCAAACCAAACCGCGAATGGGAACACGAACAATAGCTGTCTGCCGACAGATACCGCAAGCGAACCGATTCCGCTGCCGACCGCTTGGAACACTCCTTGGAACGCGATGTTAATCCCCGCGAACACAAGACTTATCGACACAATGCGTATCGCGTCAATGCAGAAATTCAGCGTTTCGCCTGAAAGATTGAACAATCCCGCAAACGGATTCGCGAAAATCTCCAGAATCGCCGTTCCCGCGAGCATTATAATTCCTGTGTAGAGCTGTCCGAATTTCAGGCAATCCTTAATGCGCTTGTTGTTGCGCATTCCGTAACTGAACGCGGTAATCGGCGTAATCGCAACCATCAACACTTGTAGCGGAAACGCGAGTGTCAGCGCGTTTAGCGCGTCCTCTCCGCCGATTTCCATATTTGATACGAACGCGCTGTCCACAATGTTGTAAACCGCTTGCAGAACCATCGAAATTATCATAGGAATCCCCATCGAAAGTATCAGCTTTCGCACCGGGACAGTCGCCATTTTTTCGTCTTTTAACACCATAAAAAACCCTCCAAAATAAAAAAGGTGCGGCTTACCGATTGGAATTACGCGGTAAGCCACACATCTAAACTAATTATATAAAATTGGCGGAAAAATGTCAAGGGATAATTTGCACAATTTTTTTATCGAATTGGAGCGATTTTTGTAATTTGCGCGGATTATCACTATTTTCTCAGCCACATCACCGCGATTTGCGTTCTATGCTCCAGACCCGTTTTTTCGAGAATCGTGCTGATGTGATTCCTCACCGTACCCTCCGCGAGGAACAGACGCTCGGAAATCTGTCGGTTGGACAATCCCTCGGCGATAAGACGCACGATATCCAGCTCGCGCTCGGAAAGCTCACGGAACAGCTCGGGCTTTCCGATTCCGCTGATTTTATTTCTCACATATTTCAGAATACCCTCTTGAAAAACCGTTCCGCCCGCGTTCACGACGCGAATTGCATTCAATATCCGTTCGGCGGGAGAATTTTTCAGAATATATCCGTTGATTTCGCTTTTTAGCGCACGGAGAATGAAATTCTCCTCGTCAAATGTAGTTAACAAAAGCGGCGCGCAAAGTCCCTCAGAGATCATCTGCTCCGCCGCGGAAATTCCATCGCTCTCCGGCATTCGGATATCCAGCAGCGCGACGTTCGGGCGAACGCTCCGCGCGAGCCTTACCGCAGAATTGCCGTTATCCGCCTCTCCCCAAATTTCCATATCTTCTTGAGAGGAGATAATCATTTTCAGCCCCTCACGCACAATAATATCGTCGTCCGCTATCATCACTTTAATCATAAGCCACCCCAAAAATATTGATTATCCTGAATCCCGTAATCCCGCATTGAAACAGGCATTTTCCACCGCAGAGAGCCGTTCGTTCTTCTATTCCGTTCAAGCCGAGACCCTCGGTAAACCCATCTGAATTTTTTCCGTTATCGGAAAATTCCGCGCGGATTATTTTGTTGTATACATGGATTTTCAATGCGAATTTATCCGCGTTGCTGTGTTTAATCGTGTTGGTAAGTGACTCGGTAAGATTCTCGATTATGCATTTCCATACGCGCGGTTGAATTTTTTCCTCATCGCCCTCAAGCGAAAACTCCGACAGAATCCCGTAATTCGCGGAAAAACGCTCCAGAACTTCACGCAGCGCGGCGGAATTCACATCGGCGCGTTCCGGACGCTCCTCGTGCAGAGCCGCGCGGATTTCGTCCACGCTTTTACGAAGATTTTCGGTAACTAAATCAATACATTTTTCCGCCTGTTCGGGATTGGATTTGAGATTCAGCTTAGCGCCCTCCAAAAGAATTATGCTCCCCGAAATGCCGTGCCCCAGTTTATCGTGAATCCGCGTGGAAAAACGTTTTCGCTCCTCAAGGGCGGTGCTCTCGCGGAGCGTCACGGTGTATTCTCGGAGCTTGTTTATTTTGTCATTCTGAGCGGAGAGCTTTCCGCGCTGTTCCTCGGAAAGTTCGCGAAAATATTCCACACGTTCGATTGCGCTCCGCGCGAAAAAACCCGTTGTGCATAGCAGGATAGACGCAATCAGCGCGGAATTTTCGGGACGGAAAATCATTGCCGCAAGTAACGCCGAAATCCCCGAAATTCCGTAGAAATACTCACCCGAATCCAATAAATCCGCAAGCTCGAAAATCAACATCAACAGAATGGGAAAATACGTCGCCGCACCGCACATCAGACATGCGCCCGCACCGACTGCCGCACAGATAATCGACAGCGTTTTCGATTTCCGAATTGCCGAAAAAAGGTAGTCCGCCGCGAATAAACAGCAAAAGGCGAGTGCGCCCGCGACTGTTTCGCCGCGCAGCGTATCCGCCGAAAAATATTCCGCGAAAACCGCCGCCAGAGCGGCGATTTTCAGCGTTAAATAAAGTGAGTTTTTATTCATTTCTATACCATTTTATGTTTTTTTACGAGTGAAAATCACTGCCGAAACCAGGAAAATCAGAATCGCCGCCAACACAAGAACGCTGATGTTCGGAAGAACATTGAAATTGGGATTGTAACGGTATTTGTACAGCGAATCCATCACCCAGTACTGCGGGAAAATCTTCGCTATGCCGCTTACAACGCCGAGGTTCTCATTGATAGGAAACCACGCGCCGCCCAGCATACTGCCGATTACGCCGTATCCCAAGCCCACCGTCATCAGTGCGCGGCTGTCATTTACCATAAGCGCGATCATAATTCCAAAACCTGTTGTGAACAGCATAAACAGCTCGGTTATCCCGAACGCGGTTCCGAACGGCAGCGTCAGCTCCGCGCAGGTGTTGTAGGCGAAAATGTTGAAAATCAAGTTTGTTACAGTAAGGCACACCAGACCGAACAGCCCAACGCCGGTTACGTATTGGAGAGGCTTTACCGGGGTGCAGCGAATGCGGTTGTAGGTGCGGAGCTTCCTGTCGTCAATAATCTGCTTTGCGATTAAAACGGTGATTATCGAGCTTATTGACAGCATTAATCCAATCACGGAATAATACGCTTTCGCATCAAGCGTGTGTCTGTCGACATCGGAATTCGTTTCTGACATCGTAACCGTGTTCGGAGATTTTTGTTCCGCCAGCATTTTCGCAAATAATTCCCCGTCACCGCCCGCGCCCTGCGAAATCACCGAAATTCCGCGCATATATGAGTTGATGTACGCGGTGATAAACGCGGAATTTTCGTAGTCATCGAGCATGGTTATCTCAAGCTTTTTCGTATCCCCATTGATAGATGAGCTTTCAAATCCGTTCGGTACTTCTATTATAGCAGAAATTTTCTTGTCAATCAATAGCCGAGACAATTTTTCATAATTTTCCGAAGAAATTTTCATATTCAGTGAATCTGTGAGATATTCCGCCAGATTGCCGGAAAGCTCGCTGTTATCGGAATCCACGATACCTACGCATATTTTCTCGATTGCCTGATTATCGTCCGCCTCGGAATTCATTGCGTTGCCGAAAGCGAAGCACATCAGAATTGCGGCAGCCACAGCCAGAAGCGCGGACAGAATATTTCTGGAAAAGCTGTTTTTAAGGAAACACTGATTTAATCTTGCAAAAAAGGGAAATAAGTGGTATAATATA
>CAYZQU010000040.1:0-1172 GCA_964480645.1 uncultured Ruminococcus sp.
CCGTCCGCGCCGAACATCTGTCTGAAAGCCAGACGACCGATTCTTCCGAAACCATTGATTGCAACTTTAACTGCCATTGGAATATTCCTCCTGAAATTATGAAATTTACGCATGGGAAAATTTCCCAACGCGTATGATAATTCCTATCACCTATTATTATACTAAATTTTCTAATCTTTATCAAGGGATTTTGCCAAATTTTTCTCCAATCCAATGTAAATTTTCAAATGTTGATTTTGTGCATTTTGTACAAATCAGTAATTTTTCCACCACTCCATATATGGATTTAAGCAAAATTTGGCACAATATTTTGTCACTTATGGAACAATTTTACAAACCATAGTTCATCTTTATCCGCGATTTCAAACTCCTTGTTGTTAAGATAGCCTAGAATACCCGCGTCGGTGGTGAAACGAAACACCAGTTTATATGAGCAAAGAGCCTGTGTTTTCGCGTGATAACGCTTGTTAAATTCATTATCGCCATATTTTCCGTCGCCGAGCAGCGCGTGCCTGATATGTGCGAAATGTGCGCGAATCTGGTGAGTGCGTCCCGTAAGCAAGTCTACCTCGACCAAAGACAACTCGCCTTGGCTTTCCAGAACACGGTATTTTGTCTTGATGGTGAGGAAATCCGGCTTGGGAACATCGGAAATCACCACGCGGTTCTCCTCTGACAACTTTTTCAGATATGCCATAAGGGTTCCGCTTTTCGGTTCGGGGATTCCCCGAACCGCGCATAGATACAACTTCTGCACTTCCCTGTCGCGGACTTTTTGACTGAGTATCCGCAGACTTTCGGCGTTCTTTGCCGCAATGACGATTCCGCAGGTGTTACGGTCAATGCGGTTTACCAACGCGGGCGTAAAGCTGTTTTCGCGTTCGGGGACATACTCACCCTTTTGATACATGTAACTCAGAACACGGTTGATAAGCGTATCGGCGGTATTTTCATTGTCCTCGTGAACCACCAATCCTACGGGCTTGTTCACGAGTAATATGTTCTCGTCCTCATAAATTACGTTTATTTCCGTGGAAATATCCCGAAAATCGGTATTGGACTCCGACTTTTCTTTAGAGAGCAATTCATCGCTTAAATAAAAGCGAAACACATCTCCCTCTTTCAGAATCACATTCGGCTCGGTCTTCGCGCCGTTTAGCTTGATACGCTTT
>CAYZQU010000040.1:1182-9707 GCA_964480645.1 uncultured Ruminococcus sp.
TCATCAGCTTGCACACCAATGAGCTTTTCAGATTCGGATACGCTTTTGAGAGGAAACGGTCTGCGCGCTGTCCCGCGTCGTTTTTGCCTATTGTAATCTCCGTCATTTTACCCTCACTTCATTCTGTACCACCGAAGCCAATGCCTGTATGCCTCTTTCCAGTTGTGAAAACGTTTTCGTTCCCAGTCAAACTCGCTGTCCGATTTATCGAACCACTTGCGGCGGAACTGTTCGGCTGTGTAAAATGTTTCCTTTGAACGATAATCACAGATATTCCAACTGCAATAATACCGCTTGAATTTCATTCCATTCGGAACATCGCGGCTTCTTCGCACGGCTCTGCTCGCCTGACGCTTACCGAATTTACAGTTTTTGTCCTTGCAAACAATGAATTTCTTGTAGCTGCGGCTCAATTTTTGCTCCTTTTCCGTTGAACTATGTAAATGATTACCAAAATCGCACATAATACATCCATTATCGCGGCGCAGACAATACTTTCCGTAAGCGCGTCTGCCTTTACATAAAGCCAATGTTTTTCTCCGTTCTGATTCAACCCGAAAACCGAAACCTCAACCCAATCCCATGCGACATGGAATCCGATTGGCAGCCAAAGACTTCCCGTAACCTCCCGCAAGAGCGAAAAGAAAAATGCTCCCGCAATCAAATAAATCAGCGAAACGGCGCTATATGATGAATTAAGGAGATGAATCGCCGCGAAGAGAACAGCCGTAATGACAATTCCGAGGGCTTTCCGCTCCCCGAAAAGTCCTTGAATATACCCACGAAACAGGACTTCCTCAGACAGCCCCACATTAGCGTATATCACCAATCCGAACAGCACTGCCGCGACAGCTTTCGCTTCGTGGGAGAAAACCGTTACTTGTGTATGTTCCACCGCGCACAAAATCCCGATTTCCGCCGCAACAAATGCCGCACCCGCCAAGAATCCTAAAACAAGTTTTGCCGTTGCCTTTTTTGGGGACTCATCGAGACCGAATGCACTTCTTGTTATCCAGCCCCTTTTCAAGGCGAATGCAACGATTCCGATTATCATCAAAATTGTTAGAGCGCCTTGCAGAGCGTTTCCGGAGGAGCTGTTCATGGTAGCGTTTATCATATCGGGAAATCCCAATCGAAAATTACATACAACGCTCGCTATCAGCATTGGAATCACGGAAACCGCAACAAATAACAAAAATGCAATCAGCACTTTTCCGATGTTTTTCAAAATTGTTTTCATAGTAAAACCGTCCTGTTCTCTGATTGTGAAAATGTCCACACATTTTCTCATGATAATATTATATCATACGGTACTATGTTTTGCAATAGTGCAATACCACCAATAAACCAAGTCAAGACATCGGAAATATTATGCAAATTATATAATACGGAAAATATCCTATTTAATCACTATTCCGATTTCTTCCAATGATGTTATACAGTCCTCGTAACCCTCGCGCTCTTGGTTGATAATCGGAACTTGCTTAAGCTCAACAGGTTTGTGATTTGTAAAGCACTTGTAAATATATTCGACAGCGGAGGTTTCCTCATCGCTGAGATCGTACTCCTCACGCCAATAAGAACACAATTTATCGTAACTTACCGCAATATTAAGAAGATACGAGCCGCCGTTCTTTTTGAACGAATCAATATCCTCATCAATCACGACATCGCCGCCGACGCTCCAGAAAGCGACTGTTGCCATAGGCTGAGTTATGCCGTCACGCTCATCGTACAGATATTCCAAGGCTTCTTTCTGTGCGAGCTGCCTTACATTATCGGGAGCGTTCTCAAACAATTGTATCGCCTTAAAGCTCGGATACTGATTTATACGTTCGCTGTTATCATCGCGAGCCGCGCCCGCCATAATTTCACCATTAGGGTCAAAGGATATTGTACCCCTTGTTCCGCTGAAATCGTTGAAATTGTAGTTCATTCCGTCCCATGACTGGCCTGCCGAAAAGAACGGCTCTCTGAGTGTGAAAATCGCGTGCGCTATTGACGAGTATACGCAGTTATTGTAAAGCTGTGCAAGGTTAACCATTTTTTACCTCCGATATTAGAGCGTGTATTCATTGAATATTGTACACTCTTACTTTGCCGCAATTCTCTTCCCGAAGTGAGAAAATTGCGAATTTTTTCCATTTTCTCCTACATTAATATTATATCACGTGATACCGTATTTTGCAATAGCCTAATTTCACAAAGACTAAATTCACGAACCGAGTTCGTTGTGCATTCTATACAATCCAACTTATCAATCGGTTTTTACCGACAAACGTTTCAGACTTCTTATGTACCACAGATACAACAAAACGGATATCGCTCCGGAAATAACCCAACCTACGGGCCACGACAGCCAGATTCCCGTTGCGTCAAGCATAGGCTTGAGGATAAACGCGAATACCACGCGCAGAATCAAATCGCTGAATGTCGTAACCATAAATGCCGCCATTCGCCGTCCGCCACGCAGAACTCCATCGCATACAAGCTTGATTCCCACCGCGAAGTAAAACGGCGCGACAACTGTCAGAAAATGTTGTCCCGCTTCCGCAGCGGTGGCGGTATTGTCTTGTGTTTGATCCATAAACAGGTAAATTAAGTTGTTTGAGAATATCACATAAAGCACCGAAAACAGCACCGCGATTCCCACACTGAGCAAAACGCCTACCCTGAATCCCTTGCGCACACGCGGGTACTCCCCCGCTCCGACATTCTGAGCGGTAAAGCTGGATACGGAGTTCCCAACCGTTGAAAAGCAGGTTACTGCAAAGGTATTCAGCTTTATTGCCGAGGCATAACCTGCGACAACCTCCTTTCCACAAGAGTTTACAAGGCTCTGGATAAATAATTGCCCCACGGAAACAAAGCTCTGCTGTAAAATACTAGGGATTGACAACGCGGCTATTTTTCCAAGCATTATGCGGTCGAAATACCTGAACTTTCCGCTCTTGATTTTGCCGATTCTGCGAATCAGCACAACAAACGCAAGTATCGAACATATTCCTTGACAGATAAACGTTGCCCAAGCCGTTCCCGCGACTCCCATCTTGAACACCGCCACGAATAGCAAATCCATAGCTATGTTGCCAAGCGACGAGCCAATAAGGAAATACAAAGGAGTATTTCCATCGCCGAGAGCGGTAAAAATTCCCGTGCATATATTGTAAATGAACAAAAACAGCAATCCGAACACATAAATATTGAGGTATGTCTGCGAATCAGGGAAAATTGTTTCGTCTGTGCCAAGCAATCTCAAAAATACTCCGCTTGTGAAATACCCGACTACCGTAAGAACCGCCGCCAACACACCCGTGGAAATCAACGAGGTGAATACAGCCGTTTTCATTTGCTTGTAGTCCTTCGCGCCAAACAGCGTGGAAATCACCACCGAACAACCAACATTCATACCTGTGCCGATTGCGAGAAAAATCATCGTTATCGGGTAGCTTGCGCCAATCGCCGAGAGTGCGTCGTTGTTGATGAATCTACCCGCGATTATGCTGTCCGAGATGTTGTAAAGCTGCTGAAAAATCACACTAATCAACAGCGGCAGTGAGAATTTCAGCAGAATCGGCGCAACCGCGCCCTTTGTCATATCCTTTACCATTAATATCACCGTTCCTTTATGTGAATTAAAAGCCCGGAATTTCCGCGTTTCGCGAAAAAACCGAGCTTTGTTTATTTCTTTTGTTTCGCTTCCGCCTTAAGCCGCAAGTCGCGCTCCAGAATCGTCTTTCTGATACGGACGTTCTTGGGGGTAACTTCAACCAACTCATCGTCCTGAATGAACTCAAGGCAATCCTCAAGGCTCATCTGCTTGTAAGGAATCAGCTTCAGCGCGTCATCGGAGCCACTCGCGCGGGTATTGGTGAGGTGTTTTTTCTTGCATACATTTACGACAATGTCCCCCGCCTTGGGCGAAACGCCGACAATCATTCCCTCGTACACGGGAGTTCCCGCGTCGATGAACAGCGTGCCGCGCTCCTGAGCGTTATACAGTCCGTAAGTAACCGCTGTACCTGTCTCCCACGCAACCAACGAACCCACCGTTCTGCGCGGAATATCGCCGTAATAGGGCTTGTAGCTGTCAAACACCGCATTCATTACGCCCTCGCCCTTGGTATCGGTCATAAATTCGCTTCTGTAACCAAAAAGCCCACGCGATGGAATCAAATACTCAAGACGTGTGCGGTTTCCAATCGGGTGCATTGAAATCATCTCGCCCTTACGCTGTCCCATCTTCTCCATAACCGCACCGACAGATGTTTCGGGAACATCAATCACTCTCGGAGTGGAAACGGAAAGCTCATATCCCTCACGGCGCATTGTTTCTATCAGTATCGAGAGGTGCATTTCGCCGCGTCCCGCGACATTCATCGCGTCCGCGGTCTCACTATCGGACACACGGAGTGATACGTCTTTAAGCGTTTCTTTCATCAGTCTCTCACGGATTTGGCGAGATGTGACGAATTTACCCTCACGCCCCGCAAACGGCGAAGAATTGACCGAAAACGTCATTTCAACAGTCGGCTCGGAAATCTTCACGAATGGCAACGGCTCTGGATTATTCACCGAGGTGATAGTCTGACCGATTGTAATGCCCTCGATTCCCGAGAAGCATACGATATCCCCCACGCTTGCCGTTTCACACGGGGTTTTATTCAAACCCTCGAACTGGTACAGCGAAACGATTTTCGCCTTAAACGGAGCGGTGCGGTTATGATAATCGCACACCATAACCTCCTGATTCTGCTTGATAACTCCACGCTCCACGCGTCCAACGGCAATTCTGCCTACATAGTCGTTATAATCAATAGAGGATACCAGAACCTGCAAATCCCCATTTTCATCGCCCTCGGGCGGGTCTATATGCTCCAGAATCTTATCAAACAGCGGCTTGAAGTCCGTGCCCATATCATCGGGATTGTAGGACGAACAACCCAATCTGCCCGAACAGAACACTACGGGGCTGTCCAACTGCTCCTCGGTAGCGTCGAGGTCGAGCAATAACTCCAGAACCTCATCAACAACCTCGTGATTACGCGCGTCCGGACGGTCGGTTTTGTTTACAACCACTATAATCTTATGCCCAAGCTCCAGAGCCTTCTGAAGCACAAAACGCGTCTGAGGCATCGTTCCCTCGAACGAATCCACCAGAAGCAGAACGCCGTTTACCATCTTGAGGATACGTTCAACCTCTCCCGAGAAATCCGCGTGACCGGGGGTATCAACGATGTTGATTTTAACACCGTTATACATACACGAGGTATTCTTCGCGAGAATCGTTATTCCACGTTCGCGCTCGAGGTCGTTGTTGTCCATAACGCGGTCGGCAACCTCCTGATTCTCACGAAACGCTCCGCCCTGCTTCAGCATTTCATCGACGAGGGTGGTCTTTCCGTGGTCAACGTGCGCGATAATCGCGATATTTCTTAAATCTTTTCTAACCAATTCAGTGTCATTCCCTTTCTGTAAATTCAACAAATCTGCTGAAATTTTTCTACCTTATCCATTATACAACATTTTAATCGCCACTACAAGACAATTCCGCAAAAAACGTGTTTTTATTTACATTTTTTACAAAATCCGCACTATTTTTTGTGCATTTTCACAACTCCAACGCGTGATTTTTCTCGATTTCAACACGCAAGTCCACTCCATTGGTAACAATTACCACATTTCCGTTATTCGCGGTGGAATATGTTGTGGAGCAACCCGCATCCTTAAGACGATAAAACACAGCGGCGTGCGGATGACGGAAACCATTATAAGAACCGGAGCAGGCAACGGCTATTTCGGGAGAAACCGCCGTCAGAAACTTCTCGGTGCTGGAATTCCTACTGCCATGATGGGAAATTTTCAGCACATCAGATTTAATTTCCATACCCGATTCCACCAAATCCAACTCGCCAATTTGTTCAAGGTCGCCGGTAAACAGAAACGAACGTTCTCCGTGGACAAATCGCGTCACGATCGAGAAATTATTCATATCCTCATAATCGTCATAAATCGGCGACAGAATGTCAATACGGCAGTTATCCTCCAGCTTGAAGCTCTCCCCCGCCTTGGTATACCGCACAGGGATTCCGCGATTTTCCAACATTCGCATAAGCCTTTTGTAATAGTAATTATCGGGAATCAGATTCTCGGGAAGTTGCGGCATTATAAACTGCCCAACAGCAAAACGTTTTAGAATATCTGTCATCTCGATGTAATGGTCATCGTGAGGGTGTGTGACGATAACAATATCCAGTTTTGTAATCCCAAGATACCGCATAAAATTAATTACCCTGCCCGCCGTTCCGCTGTTTCCGCTGTCTATAAGGACATTGCGGTTCGCCGTGCGGATAAGTTCGCAGTCGCCCTGTCCGACATCAATAAAGCTTACCGAGGATTCGCCCTCAGCAAGCTCCACATACGGCTTCGGACCGCAGTCGAAATTTCGGGCAATCTCCGCCGATTTGGTAAGCCCGCCGCCGATTTCGCTCACACCGATAATCATTGTAAACGCAAGCAAAGCGAACCCTATAGTGTTCTTAATCAAGGCGGCTATCAGTTTTTTCTGGAGTTTTAATTTACTCAAATTCTGTTTTGATAAATTCATCCGCAGATTTCCCGCGCAAGCTTATTTGCGCGCTCATAAACTTCATTTTCGTCAACAGTGGTGAATTTGCCGTCCTCATAGAGAATTTTTCCGTTTACCACAGTCATTTTCACATTATCCTTGCTCCCGGAATAAACAAGGTTTTTGGGAATATTATGAATCGGCTGCATATTCGGTTTTTTAAGGTCGATAACGGCGAAGTCCGCATATTTTCCCGCCGCGAGGACATCACAGTCCTTAAGCCCCATAGCCAGTGCCCCGCCCTTGGTTGCCATTTCCAGTACATCAAATGCGGGACACGCCGCCGCGTCCTCCTCGCGAACCTTTTGCAGACCCGCCACAAGAAACATCTCACGGAACATATCAAGGCAGTTATTGGAAGCCGCTCCGTCAGTGCCGATGGCGAAGTTCTTCATTCCATAGCGGCGCATTTCACAAATAGGAGCAATTCCGCTTGCCAGCTTGAGATTGGACGCAGGATTAGTCACCATCCACAAGCCTTTATCGCGGAAAATCTCCATATCGCGCTCGTCAAACCACACGCAATGGAATCCTCCGCCGCCGTACTCGAACATTCCCAGCTTGTCAAAAAGCTGTGTGGGCGTTATTCCGTAACGCTCATGACAGCCGTCAACCTCGGCTTTGGTTTCGCTGTTATGTGCGAAAAGCGGAGATTTATATTTCCGTGACAATTCAGCCATTCCATCAAGAATTTCGCGTTTGGTAGTGTATTCCGCATGGAATCCAAGTTGATATGTAATCAGCGGATTTCCCGAATTGTAAGTATTGTATTCTTCCTCGCACCCCTCAACCGTTCCCCCGAAGTCGTTTATCGAACCGCACAGAACACTGCGAAAGCCCATATCGGTGCAAGCCTTGACATACGAGGGGAGTTTCATATACATATCAAACGACGAAGTAATCCCGCTTGTGAGATATTCCATATTCCCCAGTTGTGTGAATACATAGACCGCTTCCTCGGTAAGCTTCGCCTCATGAGGAAAAACCTGATTATACAACCAGTCGTTCAGCGGCAAATCGTCCGCAAACGAGCGCAGGAAAGTCATCGCGGTGTGGGTGTGCGCGTCCTTGAAGCCCGGAATAACCAGGTTTCCGCCGAGGTCAATCTCGCGGTCGAATTCGCCGTTTTTTTCCGTTCCGATATACGAAATTCGCTCGTTATCGGTGTGCAGTTCGCCCTCAATGATTTTTTCATCCTCCATTGTAAGGATTTTCGCGTTATAGAATCTAAGTTTCATATTGTGACTCCTTTACCCCATTTCACTTCCACTGTAAATATAGAACAACTCCTGACTCAGCTTATGCTCTTTCTTCATTTGCGGGAAAGATTTGTCAAATTCTTCCACATCATCCGGATTGTAATTATAAGCGGCGCTCTCACGGAAGTTCCAACTATTTCCTGACAGTGCGCCTTCACACAACTCCTTTACAAGCATAGCCACGGGGAATTTTCCGTTTACGGATACATTAAACCGCTTGCAGTTCTTAAATCCGCGCGGAATATAGTTTTCGGGATTTCCGGAAATAACCACCGCTTCATAGCCCATTTCGGCGGCTTTTTCGAGCGAATAATCAAGCAGACGCTTTCCGTAGCCATGTCTTTGGTATTCGGGCAGAACAGACAGCGGTCCGAACGTAAGGATTTCCTTTTCATTGCCGTTTTCGTCAATCAACCACGATTTTGTGTACATAATATTCGCGATTATCTTTCCGTCAAGCTCCAGAATCAAATCAAGCTCGGGGATAGAATCCTCGTGAGAACGCAGAATATGCGCCAGATAATGCTCGTCACATCCCGGAACATTCACGTTCCAGAACGCTCTTTTAGTCAACTCCTCAACGGATCGATAGTCCTCGGGACGTTCACTTCGTATTATAATCATCAAGTTCCCCCAAA
>CAYZQU010000040.1:9717-11100 GCA_964480645.1 uncultured Ruminococcus sp.
GGCTTCACACGCACCTGTTCCCTGTTTTCGTGATACCACTTGTATGACTGTGCAAGCCCCGTTTCAAGCGGCTTCAGCGCGGGCATAAGCTTCGTCATTGCTGTCGTGTCCAATTCGTAGCCATAGTCGTAAAACGGAAAATAACTGCGTTGGTCGAGATTTTGCTCAATGTTGATACACTTCGGAGTTTTTCCGAATACCCCATAGCACAATCTGACCCATTCGTTAATGTCAACACACGGATTCCCGACATTAAAAATACGCTGTGTCGGTTTCTTGTCAAGCAGAATTTCCATAAATCGGCACAAATCCTCAATATCAAAGAACTGAAGCGGCATTTTTCCGTCCTTGGGAATATAAAACGGCAACCCGCGCTCGGCGCAGTCAAACACAAAAGCCTCGCGGTAAAGGTTGTTCATCTTTCCATAAAGGTACGGCGGACGTATTATATACGCATCGGGAGCGCGCTCCATAAGCCGCTTCTCTGCAGCAATTTTATTTGTTCCGTAATCGCCCCATATTGAATTCGCGCCAACCGGTTGATTTTCGTTAAACGGCTGAGAGAGCGTTTCGGGATACACCGCCGAGGAGCTTACCATTATGTAACTTCCAAACTCTCCCAGCCCGTCCAACAAAGCGTCGATGTCATTGGCATTATACGCGCAAATGTCCAGAACCACATCAAACCGCTGCCCTTTGAGCGCGCTGCCTAGGGAGTGCCTGTCCGCCTTAATAAGCGTAACTCCCTCCGCCTGCGGACGGCTTCCGCGATTAAGCACAAACACCTCGTGTTCCCGCGCGAAATATTCCGCGGTAAAGCGGCTCGCGAAAACCGTTCCGCCCGTTACCAAAATCTTCATAGATACCTCCAAATTTCCTCCACAACTTCGCAAAACCTATCCGTAGAGATGTTCTCATCAAACGCTCGGGAAAACACTTCCGCGCATATTTCGGCAATCTTCTCGGCAGAATCTCCATCGGAAATTGTTTCCGCGATTTCCGCCGATTCGTTGTCATACTCGTCCGGCGGAGCGTGGCTTGCCAGTAAACCGCATGGGTCAATGCTGTCAATCGCACCTTTCACTATCAAAAACTTGTCCATATCAGTTAAAGTAAACCAACTCGCTCTCCGCCTTTTCAGTCGGGAGAATACTGTCCGCGAGTATCACGGGACCCATACCCTTGTAGCACTGCTGTTTCTCGGCGGTTACGTTGCCCGTAACCTCCACCCAATCGCCGTCCTTAAATTTCGCCTCATCGGGTGATTTCACAAGGATTCCAACAACCTGAATATCGTCCGCGCAACAAGTCATTGCGCGACGCGAAATCACGAAATACCCCTTGGGGATATTCGGCGCCCTGAACACCATTCCGCGCACGCGG
>CAYZQU010000041.1:0-10602 GCA_964480645.1 uncultured Ruminococcus sp.
AATATTGTAGAGCCGCGTCAGAATGTCCGTATGGGCTGTATGTCCGTGGAGTTTATTCGCGTGAACCATTCTATTCCCGATTCCTGCGCGTTGGCGATTCATACCCCCGCCGGGGTAATTATCCACACGGGAGATTTCAAGGTGGATTACACGCCGATTGAGGGAGGAATCATTGATTTGGCGCGCTTCGGAGAGCTTGGCAACCGCGGCGTTCTCGCTTTAATGAGTGAAAGCACCAACGTGGAGCGTCCCGGATATACCAAGTCCGAGCGTTCGGTAGGGGAGAGCTTCAAAGGTCTTTTCAACAACGCCGAGGGCAAACGAATCATTATCGCGACATTCTCCAGCAACATTCACCGTATTCAGCAGATTATTGATGAAGCTGTGGCGCGCGGACGCTATGTTGCCGTTTCGGGCAGAAGTATGACCAATGTCATTACAAAAGCCGTAGAGCTTAACTATATCAAAGTTCCCAACGGCACTTTGATTGATATTGAGAACGTCAATTCCTATGACCCCGACAAGCTGGTAATTGTTACCACGGGAAGTCAGGGCGAGCCGCTTTCCGCGCTGTCGAGAATGTCCAGCGGAGACCACCGTCAGGTAACCATTACGCCTAACGACTTCATTATCATTTCCGCGAACCCGATTCCCGGCAACGAGAAGTTGGTTACAAAAGTCGTAAACGAACTGATGAAGCAAGGCGCTGAGGTAATCTATGAGAGTATGTACGAGGTACACGTTTCCGGACACGCGTGTCAGGAAGAACTGAAAATGATGATGTCGCTCACCAAGCCGAAATTTTTCGTGCCGATTCACGGTGAGTATAAACATCTGAAAAAGCACGTTCAGCTTGCGGAGAGTATGGGAATTCCCGAGGAACGCACATTCATTGCCGATTTGGGCGATGTATTGGAGACAGACGGCGTGGATATGAAGTTCACGGGCACTGTCCCCAGCGGAAAAGTAATGGTTGACGGATTTGGCGTGGGTGACGTCGGAAGCGTCGTATTGCGCGATAGAAAGCACTTAGCCGAGGACGGCGTTATGATTATCGTTGCGACCATTGAGCGCGAGAGCGGACGCGTAATAGCCGGTCCGGACATTGTTTCGCGCGGATTCGTTTATGTTCGCGAGAGCGAGGAATTGCTTGACGACGCGAAACAACTGATGTGTTCGGTAATGAACGACTGTCAGGAGCGAAACGTCCGCGAGTGGGGAAATATCAAGTCCGCAATGCGCGATGAGCTGTCGGATTTTATCTACAAAGAAACCAAACGAAGCCCGATGATACTCCCCATTATAATGGAGGTTTGATTACTATTTTTCACACCGAAAGAGTGAATTGAATGCGTAATTTTTACAAATCCAATATTTTGCTTGCGGCAATCTGCACACTAATTATAATGCTGATTGTGATTGACGTGTTTGTGTTCCGTTTTGAGCCGCTGATGTTCTGGATTTCCCTGCCGATTCTGCTGGGAGTCTCGGGCGTTACGCTCGGAAAGCTGCTGCAGATTCGTCAGAGCGAGTATTGGTATTTCGAGCAGATGTCTCAGGAAATCCGCGATACCGTATCGGTGTCGCTGATTGGCTTTCCATTGCCGATTTGCGTGGTGGATTCGGACAGATGTGTAATCTGGAACAATGACAGATTCGTGCAGGAATTCTTTGTGCCGGTTGAGGACGAAAGTTCGATAGACCGTATTACGGATATGCCCGTGGAGCTGTTTGGCACTGACGGACGCGAAATCGAGTACAATGGCAAGTGGTATCGTGTACATTCTGTACCGCATGAGTTCGATGTGGATTCGCGCATATCGGGCAATTCCTCACAGCCGGAGTCCGATAGGATAACAATGCTGATTTTTCGCGATGTTACAGAATTCAAGATTCTGAAAAATACCTACGAAATGACCCGTCCCGTGGTAATGGTGGCGATGGTTGACAACTATGAGGAGCTGCTCTCCGGAGCGAAGGAAAGCGAACGCGCTTATGTCACGATTCAGGTTGACAGGCTGATTGAGGAGTATTTTTCCGAAAAGAACGCGGTTCTGAAAAAAATCACGGGTGATAAATTCCTTATTGTTTTGGAAAAGCATTGCCTTGACGAGATGATTGCCGAGAAAATGTCGCTTATTAATAAGGCTCATGAGATTATCGTCCGCGAAAGACAGGCTGTAACTCTTTCCATCGGAGTCGGCACGGGGGCATCCACGCTTGCCGAAAGCGAGCGTTATGCGTCCGAAATGTTGAGTAAAGCGTTGGAGCGCGGCGGCGACCAAGCATTGGTAAAAACCCCCAACGGATTCAACGCATACGGCGCAATATCTCCCGGTAAGGAAAGAACGGGAAAGGTAAAGATACGCCTTGCCGCCGAGGAAATCAAAACGCTTATCGGAACCGCCGATACCGTGTACATAATGGGACACAGCTTCGGAGATTTCGACAGCGCAGGAAGCGCCATCGGACTTACTTGCGCGATACGCCGTCTGGGAATCCCCGCGTACACCGTCGCGAGATTTCACGACAAATCCAGAACCAACGCCAAACCATTGTTCGACCGCTTTGTGGATTACGACACGCCGATAGCTCTCGAACCCGAAGAAGCGCGTCAGTGGATAACCCCGCGTTCCGTGCTGATTATCGTGGATACGCACATTCTCAAACGCCTTGAGGACAAGGAACTGTACGAGATGGCACAGAAAAACCGCGTGGTTATTATCGACCACCACCGCCTGAGCGCGGGGGCTATTACCGAATGCGCGGTAAAATGTCACGAGAGCAACGCGTCCTCGGCGTCGGAGCTTGTAACGGAGCTGATTCAGTATTTCAGCTCGGATTCGCTGCTGAATCCGCCCGAAGCGGAGGCACTCCTTGCGGGAATCACACTGGACACCAAGGATTTCGTGATGAGAGCGGGAGTTTCCACGTTTGAAGCCGCCGCGTATCTGAAAAAACTCGGCGCGGACACGATTTCCGTGAAGAAGCTGTTCGATACGTCGATTGAGGGCAAAACTCGCAAGTCGCAGATTATCTCCTCCGCGAGAATTTACCGCGCGCGTTTCGCGATAGCGGCTGTTGAGGAGAGCTTTGAGGGCGTGCGCGTATTGTGCAGTCAGGCGGCGGACGAAATGCTGTATATCCGCAATGTGGACGCGTCGTTCACCGTTTATCCCATCGAGAACGGCTGGAGCATAAGCGCGCGTTCCCTCGGAAAGATTAACGTTCAGGTGATAATGGAGTCCATGGGCAACAAAATGGACGACGGCGGCGGTCATCAGTCAATGGCGGGCGCGCAGTTGTACGGAATCTCCTGCGATGAAGCGATAGATAAGCTTCACGAGGCGATTGACGACTATCTGAACAATATAGCGAAGGATAAACAATAACCGAACTTCTCCCATATACGTGGAGAACGGCTCAAATATTCATATATGGAGGTAACAAAATGAAAGTAATTCTGCTTGAAGATGTAAAAGGTACAGGCAAAAAGGGCGAGGTCAAAGAGGTAAAGGACGGATATGCCAACAACTGCCTGATAAAGAAAGGCTTGGCGCGCGAGGCTACCCCCGCGAATCTGAATCTGCTTCAGGGCGAGAAAGACAGCGCACAGCACAAGATTGATGTGGAAATTGCCAACGCAAAGGAAATCGCTTCCAAGCTTGAAGGCAAGACGATTGTCGTAAAGGCGAAAGCAGGTCAGAACGGACGACTGTTCGGCACGGTGACTTCCAAGGAAGTTGCTGCGGCGATTCATCAGACGCTTGGGCTTTCCGTGGACAAAAAGAAAATCAACATCGCGATGAAAATAGAGGGTTTCGGCGACTTTTCCGCCGACGCGAGATTGTACGCGGGCGTTACCGCAAAATTCACGGTTTCCGTAAAGGACGAGGCAAATGGCTGATTACGACCTCACGGGAATCGCGCTTCCGTGCAGTCCCGAAGCGGAGAAATCGGTAATCGGCGCGATTGCCGGCAATCCCGACGGCATAACCGATGTAAATGACGTTCTTGAGGAGAAGTATTTCTACTCGGATATAAATCGCGCGATATATTCCATAGCGCAGAATATGCTTATGAGCAACACACGCATAGATTTGCTTACGCTTGCGGACGTGTGCGCCAGAAACGGGATTTTCGATGGAACAGCCGCCGCGATGAAATATCTCGCGGACGCGGTGGAAAGCACTCCAAGCTTCTCCGCGGCGAAGACATACGCTAAAATAATCGCGGATAAATACTTGCTGCGAAGCCTGATTCTCGCGGCTAAGGACATCATTGACGCGGCGAACACCAGACCCGAATCCGCCGATGAAATCGTGGATTTTGCCGAACAGAAAATCTACGACATCCGTATAGGCAGGGAAAAGGGCGATCTCACACACATAAGCGGCATAGCTTATGACCGTATGAGAGTACTCTCCGAGTTGGAGCATCAGTCGCAGATGAACGGCGGAAAACCCGTAATGACAGGTCTTGCCACGGGATATACCAAACTGGACGAATGCATTTTCGGGCTTAATAAAACCGATCTGCTTATCCTCGCGGCGCGCCCCGGTATGGGAAAAACCTCTTTTGCGATGAACATTGCCACAAAAGTCGCGATGATGAATCTGGATAAGGATGTATGCGTGTTCAGTCTCGAAATGTCGAAGGAACAAATCGTGACACGTATGTTGTGCAGTGAAGCACTTTTGTCCAGTGAAGCGGCGAGAACGGGACGAATGAGCGGTGAACAACTGCTTTCTATCGGTCAGGTGGTTCAGGTGTTCCAGCAAACGCGAATATTCATAGATGACACACCGGGAGTGAATGTCGCGTCTATCAAATCCAAGCTGCGCCGAATGAAAAACATCGGCTTGGTAATAATTGATTATTTGCAGCTTATGAGTTCCACCGAAAGCTACGGCGGAAACCGCGTGGGGCAGATTTCCGAAATAACGCGGAATCTGAAAATAATGGCAAAGGAGCTTAATGTTCCGATAATTGTGTTGTCACAGCTTGCGAGAAGTCCCGAACAGCGTCCGGACAAGCGTCCGCTGTTGTCCGATTTGCGCGATTCCGGTTCGATTGAGCAGGACGCGGATATTGTAATGTTTCTGTACCGCAACTCATATTATGAAAAGGACGACCCCAACCAGAACATCTGCGAATGCATAGTTGCGAAGAATCGCCACGGCGAGACCGGCACAATAAAGCTAGGTTGGCAGGGCGAGTATACAAAGTTCACCAACGTGGAATATTCACAAGGGAGCGCGCAATGAACAATTTCGCCGAGGAGGTTTTTGAGTCTGTACGCAAATTCAAGGCGGAGTTTGACTTCACGGGTGTTGCGGTTGCGCTGTCAGGTGGCGCGGACAGTGTTTCGCTTCTGCGCGCGCTGTCGGAATCCGCAGATTCGCTCGGAATAACGCTTTGCGCGTGCCATCTCAATCACGGACTGCGCGATGATGAAAGCGACCGTGACGAAGAATTTTGCAAGGTTTTGTGTGAAAAAATGCAGATTCCGATTTACACTAAGCGAATCAATGTGAAAGCGCTTCAAAACAAGCACGAGGGCATTGAAAACGCGGCGCGGCGCGCGAGATACGCGTTCTTCCGCGAGATTCATGAGCGAACCGGAGCGGTGATTGCGACAGCCCATACCGCCTCGGACAATGCCGAAACCGTATTGCTGAATCTCACGCGTGGAACGGGTCTGCGCGGATTATGCGGAATCCCGCCGCGTCGGGAGTTTATAATTCGTCCGTTGCTGAATCTCACCCGCGAGGATGTGGAGCGGTATCTGGAAACGCTCGGACAGGATTTTGTCACGGATTGTACCAATCTCAGCGCGGACTACACGCGCAACAAGATCCGATTGAATGTGGCTCCGCGTCTGGAGGAAATAAATCCCGCGTTCGCGAAATCCGTCACGCGTATGTGTGAAGCGGCGCGCGAGGATTGCGAGTTCCTTGAGGAGCTTGCCGAGCGCGCTCTTACAGAGACTAAATCGGGGCGGGGATACGACGCGGCAAAAATTCACGTGTTGCCCGAAGCAGTGAAATCCCGTGTAATCAGAAAAATTCTGGAAGACGGTGGAATTGAGCCGTCCGCGCTGCGGATAAATACCGCCAAATCGTTGCTGAACCAACGCTCCGCGCGGTTCAACCCGTGCAAAAACCGCTACTTCACCATCAGAAAAGGAATTGCGTTTGTTGAGCAGGTGGAGCAAAAAATCAATCACCGTTAAAAATTTCAGCAAAATATCACAAAAATTCGTTGCTTTTTTGTGAATAATGTGGTATAATAAAAAAGTATGCAATATCTCTATTAAAGGCAATGTTTTGTTGGGGATAATAAATGTGTATTTGGAGGACCGGTTATGTTCACTCCGGAAGAAGTTAAACGAATATTATTCACCGAGGAGGAAATCTCGCATACCGTAATTGAGATGGGAAGTCGTCTCACGCGCGATTACGCGGGAAAGAATCCGTTGTTTATATGCGTGCTGAAAGGCGCGTGCGTGTTCTTCAGCGATTTGATTCGCCGCGTGGAATGCCCGCTCGAAATCGCGTTTTTAAGCGCGGAAAGCTATTGCGGAACACAGTCCACGGGAAAAGTTGAACTTGACTTCAACAAGCTCCCTGAAATCGCGGGGCGGGACGTGGTGTTGGTTGAGGACATTGTAGACACTGCGCGGACGCTTTCATTAGTAAAATCACAGCTTGCCGAGCGTAATCCCGCGTCAATCAAGGTATGCTGCCTGCTTGACAAGCCCTCAAGACGCGTAGTCAGCGGATTTGCGGCGGATTATACCGGCGCGGAAATTGACGATTTGTTTGTGGTGGGATATGGTTTGGATTATGACCAAAGATTCAGAAATCTTCCGTATATAGGAATATTGGAAGAAACTTAAATCTTGGATTCTACATAAAATATACTTTATCAGACTGAAACGTTCAGTCAAGAAAGGTGGTTCTGAATGAAGAAAAACAAGCTTCAGGGTGTGATTATCTATTTTCTGATAGGATTTCTGCTGATTATCGGGTTGGTTTGGGTACTGAATCTCGGAAGTAAAAATTCCGCTAAGACAACCAACTATTCCGATGTCATAGCCGAGTTCGACAACCTGAATGTTCAGGAGTTTACATTAAATCTTGGCAGCGGCAGTCTTGAATACGTGTTGAAGGGCGGCGACAAAACCAAGCCACAGACATATTCCGTTCCCAATGTAAACGTTTTCTTGAATGACATCAACAGCGGATACAATAAGGACGGCAAGCTCGTGAACTATCGAATCCGATACAACGAGGCTAATCCCGAATCGCCGCTGGTTGAAAATTACATTCCAATTACGGATAACACCTTCTTGACAAGCATTCTACCGTATCTGATACTTGTGGTTGTTATGGTTATCTTCACGGTAATCGTGCTGCGCCAGACCTCCGGCGGCGGACGTATGAACAGCTTCTCCCGCGCGAATGTTCGTCAGCAAACGGGTAAAAAAATCACGTTTGAGGACGTTGCCGGCGCGGACGAGGAAAAGCAGGAGCTTGTGGAAATTGTAGACTTCCTTAAAAATCCCGGAAAGTACCGCGCAATTGGCGCTCGCGTGCCGAAAGGCGTGCTGCTTGTGGGACCTCCCGGAACGGGTAAAACGTTGCTCGCGAAAGCGGTAGCTGGCGAGGCTGACGCGCCGTTCTTTTCAATTTCCGGTTCTGATTTCGTGGAGATGTACGTTGGCGTAGGCGCGTCGCGTGTGCGTGATTTGTTTGACCAAGCCAAGAAACACACTCCGTCCATAATATTCATTGATGAGATTGACGCTGTCGGACGTCAGCGCGGCGCGGGTCTCGGCGGCGGACACGATGAACGTGAACAGACGCTGAATCAACTCCTCGTGGAGATGGACGGCTTCAACGAAAACGAGAACATCATTGTAATGGCGGCGACCAACCGACGTGACATACTCGACCCCGCGCTTATGCGTCCGGGACGCTTCGACAGACAGGTTGTCGTGAATTATCCCGACATTAAGGGGCGCGAGGAGATTCTGAAGGTTCACACCCGCAACAAAAATATCGGTCCTGATGTGGATTTGAAGACCATTGCGGCAACTACTGCGGGCTTTACGGGCGCGGATCTGGAAAACCTTGTCAATGAGGCGGCTCTGCTTGCCGCGAGAAATAATCGTCGTGCCGTTACCAAAGCGGACATTGAGGAGGCTTCCATCAAGGTGGTTGCGGGTCCCGAAAAGAAATCGCGCGTCATCACCGAGGACGAAAAGCGGCTTACCGCGTATCATGAGTCGGGTCACGCGATAACTACCTACTTCTGTGAATCTCAGGATAAGGTACACTATGTAACGATTATCCCGCGCGGTTCTGCCGGTGGATTCACAATGCACCTACCCGAAAAAGACAGAAGCTACGTTTCCAAAACCCATATGGAAGAAGAAATAGTTGTTCTGCTCGGCGGACGCGTTGCTGAAAAACTGGTTTTGGATGATATTTCCACGGGTGCTTCCAACGACATCGAGCGTGCGACAGGCGTGGCGCGGGATATGGTTACGCGCTACGGATTTTCCGAAAAGCTCGGTCCGATTCTGTACGGAAGCGAAAATCACGAAGTATTCCTCGGACGAGATTATTCACAGGGTCGCAATTATTCCGAGAACGTAGCGTCCGAAATCGATGCGGAAATCCGCGAGTTGATTGAGACGGGCTATGAGCGCGCCAAGGACATTCTCACACAACACCGCGATTTGCTGGAGAGATGCGCACAGTATCTTTTGAACAACGAAAAAATCGAGGGCGTGGACTTCTACAAGCTGATGAACAATGAGATTGATGTTCACGGAAATCCCATAGGAATAAACGAAGAAAAGGCAGAAGAATCCGAGGAACTTGAGGAAAAAGCGGAAGAATCCGCGAAGAACCCCGAGAATTCTGAAACTACGGAATCCGAGGACAAATCCGATACCGAAGATTAATAATTTCCGTCCCGAGATAGCTCGGGGCGGATTTTTCGGATAAAAGAGAGGAACTTACAAGAAATGGCAATAGAGTACATAGATGAGTCGCCGACCCTTGAGGAATATAAGGAAATGCGCCGCGCGGTAAATTTTATGGTTCTGTCGGACAGAATCGCAACAAACGCGCTGCGAAACGCGTTTCACATCACCACCGTCCGCGATAACGGGCGCGCGATTGGTATGATTCGCGTACTCTCGGACGGAAGCTACGCAAACTTCATTACCGATGTGATGGTAATTCCCGAGTATCAGGGTCAGGGAATCGGCACTGAGATGATGCGCCGAACGGTGGACTTTATGAAATCCACAATGCAGCCCGGTGAAACAATCGTTCTGTATTTGATGAGTGCTATCGGCAAGGAGGACTTCTACAAGAGATTTGGATTCAGAACCCGTCCCAACGAGGTTTGGGGTGCTGGAATGAGTCAGTGGATTACCTCTTGACAAACAGAATAATTTGTGATATAATGGAAACAAGGTAATTAGATTGATGTGCGTCAGTACATATGTTCATATTTGACGCGGAAAGGGAAACTATGGAAAGATTTTGTGACAAGTGCGGAACTCTGGTAAGCGGCGAGGGAATGTTCTGCCCGAATTGCGGTTCGGTTCTGCCCGGCGCGGTCAGTCTAAACAAACCCGCGTCATCGGAAGAAATGCCTTCGATAAATTCCGGCGAGGTATATCCCGGAGGACAGCAGACATACAATCAAGTTCCACCAAATCAAGCGCAGATGCCCGTTTACCCTCAAAACTATAACACGGGAAATACACAGGAATATCAGCAGATGTCGGTAGGTTCGTGGGTTGGCACAATTTTGCTGTCAAGTCTTGGGATAATCGGTTTGATTTTCCTTTTCATCTGGGCGTTTGACGGTTCGACAAAGCAGCCAAAAAAGAATTTTGCACGGGGCTATCTGCTTGTGATGGCGATTTTATTGGGAGTATCAATTTTGTTTATGATAATTGGATTTGCTTGCACGGGGTGCATGTTGGGAAGTCTTTCCGATTATTTCAGCGATTATAATATGTACAATTTTTAATTTAGAGACGCCCTTTATATAATTCGAGCGGGCTGTAAAAAATTCCGAAAAAGAGCTGCAATTCAACGAAAAGTGGCTGGATTGCAGCCTTAATATTGTTGGTGTATAAAGGGTGTCCGCCCAAGTGTTCCGTGCCATCATATCAGTGAGTACCGATACGTATACAGCACGGCGGAATCTATAACAAGAGAATTTTTTGCTTTCGAAAAAGTGTCCGTTTCGGACACGACATAACACAAAAGCGCCCACCGAGGTTATCCCCCGGCGGACGCTTTTGCATTTACCGCATTATCACAATACCGAACAAACCGCCAACAAATATGAAATATGGCGGGTTCGGATTTGAAATAGCTTGTGATATCGTGACCAAAAAGGTCACAACAAACAAAACTCCTCTACTTCCTATTATATTATAATATATCCCCACATGGATGTCAAGACTTTTTTCAGAATAGTGAAATACGTCCGACAAAGTTATATCCCGACTCCGACAGACAATCCATTATATGCGGTATTTCACATCCCCATAGACATTCCCAT
>CAYZQU010000042.1:0-3560 GCA_964480645.1 uncultured Ruminococcus sp.
CTTGCGCATTAATCCGTGGTCTACGAAGATACAGGTCAACTGACTGCCTATTGCTTTTGCAAGGAGCTTACAAGCTACCGAGCTGTCCACTCCGCCCGACAGAGCAAGTAACGCCTTACCGTTTCCGACTTTCTCACGGATTTCGCGAATCGCGGTCTCGGCGTACTTTTCCATTGTCCAATCGCCTTTACAACCGCATACTTTGTACAAGAAGTTTCCGAGCATTTCAAAGCCCTGCTCTGTGTGATTTACCTCGGGGTGGAACTGTGTTCCGTAGAATTTCTGCTCCGTGTTCTCAATCGCTCCATACGGACACTTATCGCTGTGACAAATCGCGCGGAATCCCTCAGGGAGTTTTTCTATATGGTCGTTATGGCTCATCCATACCACGGATTTCTCTTTCAGACCGCTGAACAGCAAAGAATTTGTATCAAACTCGCAATCGGTTCTGCCAAATTCCGCAACTGCACTGTCGTTTGCTTTCTCAACCGTTACTCCGAGTCCGTAAACAAGGAATTGCGCGCCATAGCAGATTCCGAGAATCGGAACGCCCAGCTCGAAAATCTCCTTGCTCATACGAGGTGAATCCTCAAGATAAACAGAATTCGGACCGCCCGTAAAAATAATCCCCTTGGGATTTTTCGCGCGGATTTCCTCAATCGGCGTCTTGTACGATATAACCTCGCAGTAGATTTTGTGTTCACGCACACGCCGTGCAATCAACTGATTATATTGACCGCCAAAATCAATCACCAGAATCAATTCGTGTTTCATTTTTTAAATTTTCCTTTCATTTTCTCTAGACCCGCATATCCAACATTGACAACGTAATCCCCGCCGGACCGAACCGCCGAAAGAAATCATTCAGCCGAGCCTTTGTCTCGGGAGTTTCGGCGATTCTGTCCGAATAAGACAACATCTGATACATCATAAAAAACATAGCGCGCACGGCAATATCCTCGCCTGACTCGAAATAACGTTCAAACTCATCGGCGGCGGTTTTCAGCTCGTGAATCCGTGCCACCAGCGACTTTGGAATTTTATTCTCGTCCGCGGTTATCTCAGCAAACGCCCGTGCCGAATCAATCAGCTTGTCCTTAAGCTCCGTCTCAATCTGCTCCATTGTCAGCTTTCCGCTCTCGATAACCTCGCGAAGATTCCTGCTCGCCTTTATGTAAATATCACCCCAGATAGGCTCGATAGTAAGTCCCACGGAATCCGTTTTGGGCTTATTTTCGGGAAGTGAAACAGAGCCGATAAACTCCGAAATATGCTTTGGTGCTTCGGGGATTGGCGTACTTTCGGGAACTTCCTCAACATCATCGGCATCGTCGAAATCCATATCGTTGATTTCACTCAACGACTGCGCCAGATAAGACAGAGTTTCCTCACGAGACATATTCTGGATTCGTTCGCGGGCTTCGGATTCGCTCTCCGCCGACTCGGAATTCTCGGATTTTTCGTGAGATTCCGAAGTCTGTTTTCCGGAAAGCCAATTTATTCCCTCATCGGGAATCGGCGCGGGATTGTATCCCTCCGGCAGTGATTTCTCACGCGAAATCTCAATCTCGGAGATTACCGGCGCGCCGTCTTCAAACACAATATCATCGGAATTCAACTCGTGGCTTTGACGGTTTACAAGCGCGCTCTCGGCAAGCTTCTGAGCGATAATCTCCGCGTATTCCTCGGTTTGACGCTTTTTCTCCTCAAGCGTCTCCGAAGAAATTTTGGGAGTGACTTCAGTGGAGGGAGTTTCCACTTCCGTTGATTCAGCCGCCTTTATAATCTCTGAAAGCAGTGCTTTAAGCTCGGACTTATCCAGCGAATAATCCGAAACCCTCACCTCAAAGTCCTTGCCCGAAATCAACAATTCGTCCGCGAAAGAATCCTCAAAACTGCTGATAATCTGCATAGACGTTATCCCATCATAACGAATCCACCGCGTCTCACCGCCGAAATTCACCGCAATTCCATCCTCATAAAACGCGATTCCTTGTGAGCCGTCCCGCGTTTGAGAAGTATCCAGAAATGCAATGGTGTTTCCCTCGGCAAACGCGCACACAACGTTCTCGCGAAACGCGGGGCAGACCGCTTTACACCGCTCGATGATGTTCGCGTTCACCGTCAATCCCCCCTGCCCGCAAGCAGCGTTTGTTTGATTTCCCACAGCCGCTTGGATAAATCCACATGATAGGTGTGCGGATTTTCAAACCGTTTAAGCGAATCCCACAGCGTTTCCTGCTGCTCCGCGCAGAACCGCTTTATCTCGCCAATCGGCGGGGATTGATAAACGCGCTTGCCGTTTTGGAAAATCGGGACTTGAAGTTCTTTCGCGGTGAAATCCGTCACTCGCTTGCGCTTCCATGTAAAATCGGGGTCAAACAGCTCCAACGAGCCGTCCGTATTCAGCATATCGGAAATATTTTCATCGTGTAAGCAAATCAAATCCGCGAGGGCTTTTCCCGTTTTGTTGTCAAAGATTCGGTAAACCCTTTTGTAGTGCGGGTTGGTAATTTTCACCACGTTTTCGGAAATCTTGATTTTCGGAGTGATTACACCGTTATCCTCAACGGCGGCAAGCTTATAAACCCCTCCGAAAACAGGCTCGGAGCTTGCGGTAATCAGCCGCTCGCCAACGCCGAACGAGTCGATTTTCGCGCCCTGGGAAATCAAATCCGCTATGATATGCTCGTCCAGAGAATTGGACGCGATTATTTTGCAGTCGGGATAGCCTGCCGCGTCCAGCATTTTCCGCGCCTCAATTGACAGATACGCGATGTCGCCCGAATCCAGACGTATTCCCACGGGACGCGCTCCCAGCGGCTTCAAAATATTGTCAAACGCCTTTATCGCGTTTGGAACACCGCTTTTCAGTACATTGTAGGTATCAACCAACAGAACCGCTCCGTGAGGATAAACGCGGCAGTACTCCTCGAACGCTTCCAGCTCCGAATCGAACATCTGCACCCAGCTATGCGCCATTGTACCGGTTGCGGGGACTCCGTACAACTCGTCCGTCAGCACACACGCTGTTCCCGAACAGCCGCCGATATACGCGGCGCGCGCTCCGAGAATCGCCCCCGCCGTGCCTTGCGCTCTGCGTGAGCCGAATTCCGAAATCGCGCGCCCTTGCGCCGCGCGGACGATTCGGCTTGCCTTGGTTGCAATCAGTGACTGGTGATTCACCAGAAGCAGCAGCATTGTTTCCACAAGCTGTGCCTGTATTGACGGCGCGCGAACCGTAATCAGCGGTTCGTTCGGGAACACGGGCGTTCCCTCGGGAACGGCGAAAATATCCCCCTCGAATCGGAACGTTTTCAGGTATTCCAAAAAGTCCTCCGAAAAGATTCCCTTTCCGCGCAAAAACGCGATGTCCTCCTCGGAAAACCGCAGATTTTCTATATAATCCATAACCTGCTCTAATCCCGCGAACACCGCGAACCCGCCGCCATCAGGCACTCTGCGGAAGAACATATCAAAATACGCGATTCTGTTCGCATGACGCGTCTTAAAATACCCGTTGCCCATTGTAAGCTGGTAGAAATCGCACAACATGGTCA
>CAYZQU010000042.1:3570-10560 GCA_964480645.1 uncultured Ruminococcus sp.
GTATTAGGTTGATGATAAAGTCAAATGCATCGAATATTTCTCCTTTGAAGAAAATTTTCTGATTACGTAATTAATTTGAAGATCCAATACACTATGGATACAACCGCAATGATTATTCCGAACAGCACTGCGGTTTTTGCGGATTTTACCGCGTTATCCTCAAAAACCAACAGCTTTGGACGCTTGGGGTCGAAAGCGGCTATGTATTCATTGCTTTCATTATTCATAAATAGCGGTTTGTTAAACTCTCGGGTATAATCCTTTCCCATACTGTCGGTAAATTTGACTGTAACCACCTGATGGGAGTATTTACCTAATCCCTTTACTTTCGTGTCAACCACAAAGACTTTAATATGCTCACAACGTTTTATTCTTCCCATATTAAAAATCAGCCAAAGCGGTCTGACAAACAACGCGAAATTCGCCAGCGGAATCCACATAAAGAAAAAATCAAGTCCGCTGAAGCCGGAAATTACGCCAATAATGGTCGATAACATCAAACCGACTGCCACGATACCGATTTCCCAATACTTGAACGAACTGTTGATCATTTATATCACCTTAATTTCCCAAGGATGAAATTGTAAACCACAATATCGCTGCCGCCGCTTCCAGAACAATCCCCGTGATTGTCATTATTTTGACCTGCTTGCACGCGGGTTCAAGCACGATAAGCCTGTCAGGGAAATTTGAATCAAACGCGATTTCGTACTCGTCCCCCTCACTTGCTTCACGCATAAACGCGGGGGTAGTGAAGGATTCGTTATACTCCTTGCCCATTACGTCCTTAAAGCGAAGCGTAATACTCATTCAGAATTTGGTTGTGCTATGATATTCCGCTGCCAAATTCACATCCTCCACGGTTGCTGTGACGTGCTCCCAATCGTGTATGTGCCGCTTGTTCGCAAGAAACCATAACGGACGTACAAACAACATTGCAATAATTATCATCATTCCCAGAAATATAGAAGTTCCCGGTGTGATAAATCCCATAGAGCGTGACAGTACGCCGCCAAAAAGCATTACCATCGATCCCGCAGCAACCACAATAAATTCAAAAATATTAAAAGTTCCCTTAATCATTTATTTCACTCCCAATTTATCCATAGATATGACAACAAACCACAATATTATTGGTCGAGGACGAAAGCGATAATCGACAACGCAATAATTAACACCTCGAGTATAATCCCCGTAACAGTCATTGTTATCACCTGTTTACGCGCGGTATCCGACACAATAAGCCTGTCCGGGTGTTTCGGGTCAAACGCGATTTGAAACTCCACGCCCTCCTTCACACGGCGGATAAACGCGGGCGCGATAATGGGTTCGTTATACTCCTTGCCCATTGAGTCCCTGAAATGCAGCGTAAGCAATACTTGGTAACCGGTCGAGTGGTGATACCTCATCTTTGAGAGCTGCTTGTCTACAACCTTTGCGGTGGCGTGTTCCCAATTTTTTATGCGTCCTTTGTTCGCCAAAAACCATACGGGGCGGACAAACAGCGTAGCTATCATTACCGTAATACACGCAAAAATAGTGATTTCGGGCGAGCCGATTCCCGCGAAATTTGACAGCACAAATCCCATAACAAAAATCAGAAATGTCGATAACAGAACGACAAATTCCCATATCTCAAACGAGCCTTTAATCATATCACGTCAACCTGTACGCTTTTCATAACCTCAAGTGCGGCATTGTGCTTTTCCCTGTCGAACGACGCGACGGCTTTGGAATCCACGATAACGCGGCTTTCGGGGAGGGCGGCTTTGGCAATAATCGCGTTTGAAACCACACAGATGTCCGTTACAAGCCCGCACAGTTCTAACTCGTCATAATTTCCGCGTTTCAGAATCTCCGCCAACTCCAAAGAGCCGAACGATGGCTTTTTAATCACGATATCCGAATCGGAAACGCACTCGGCAATTTTTCCGTACAGGGCGTGACCGTTCGTGCCGTCCACACAATGAACCACGGGGAGCTTTCTTCCCTCGGCGGTGGAGAGATAGTCCTTGTTATGAGTATCCAGAGTGAAAATCACCTGTCCGCCGTTCTTTCGGCATTCGAAAATTTTTTCGAGGATAATCGGCTCAAGCGTTTCCGCGCCCGAAAATCCCAACGCGCCGTTTACAAAATCATTCTGATAATCGACAACTATCAATGCTTTCATTATCTTAAAGCAAATTGCAAACCACTCGCTTTTGCAATTTGCATCTCCTCCCATAAAGTGTTATTTTTTCTTACGTTTGAAGTTCTTCTGCCAATTTTCGATAACCTTAAGCTGCGCTCTCTCCACTACCAGTGAATTCGGAGGAACATCCTTAGAGATTGTGGAGCCTGCCGCAGTAGTGGCGTTTTCGCCAACCTTAACAGGAGCAATCAAATTGGTATTACAGCCTATGAACGCGTGTGCGCCGATTTCGGTGCGGTATTTGTTTATTCCATCATAATTTGCGGTAACACAGCCGCAGCCGAAATTCACTCCGCGCCCGACATCGCTGTCGCCGATATATGTAAGGTGCGCGACGGCGGTGTTTTCGCCTATGTCGCTGTTTTTTATCTCCACGAAATCGCCGATTTTAACGCCCTTGCGGATAACCGTTCCGGGGCGAAGCTGCGCGAACGGACCGATTTTTACATTATCCTCCACTGTTGAGGAATACGCCTGAACATTGTTAAGTTTCACATTATCGCCGATATTGCAATCCTCGATATGAGAATTCGCGCCGATTTCACAGCCCTTGCCGATAACAGTTTCCCCAAGAATCATGGTGTTCGGGAGAATTGTGGTATCACAGCCTATTTTCACCTCGGGAGAGATGATGATACCGTCCGTGGAAAGGAAGTTCACTCCCTCGTCCATCAAGCGTTCGATTATCCTCATTCTCGCGGATTCATTAAGTTCCAACAGACCTTTACGCGTATTTGCACCCAACACAATATCGGGATTTTCGCTCTTAAACGCGTACGCGTTGCCGATAATCTCCACACAATCCGTAAGGTAAAACTCTTTTGCCGCGTTGTTCGCCGAAAGCAGCGGCAGAGCATACAAAAGCCGCTCCGAATCAAACCAATAAGCGCCGCTGTTTACCTCGCATATTTCCAGCTCCTCTGGGGAACAATCCTTATGTTCGCGGATTGCGGAGAGCCTGTCGCCATCGCGGATAATTCTGCCATATCCGTTCGGGTTCGCAATATCGGCGGTAATCACTGTAACAGAAGCCTTGGACTTATTGTGAAACTCAAGCGACTGACGAAGCGTATCAGCGTCAATAAACGGAGCGTCACCGTTTAATACACATACGCTGTCCATTGCCTTGATGAACTCCGCCGCTTGTTTCACCGCGTCGCCGGTGCCGAGCTGCTGTCCCTGAAAATATGTATGCACTATTTCGCCGCGTTTTTCGAGAAACTGTTCGGTCTGTTCACGCCCAAATCCGGTAATAACGGCAGTCTCATCAAACCCGAATTCTTTCGCCGCGTCCAACACCCAGCCGAGCATGGGCTTTTTAAGCACCTCACACAGCACCTTGGGACGCTCGGAGAGCATACGTTTTCCCGCGCCGCCCGCCAGAATTATACAGCCTGTTGCCATAAAAATTACCTCCGGAGATATTATTTATGAATTTTCTGTTTTATTATATTTTACGGCGGTATTTCGTCCGCCTTGAGCTATCGGATACTCAAATCCGCTTAAAAAAGGGGATTCTGCTAAAACGCGCCTATATGATACCCGTCTTGGCGATAACCGAAATCAGAATAAAGCGCACGCTCTTTCTGCGGATTTTCCGCGCCAAAGAGGTAACGATACACACTCTCGGCGGAAAAGTCAGATTCTTCCTCCACAAAAACGAGAATTTGCAGCTTTTCCCCGAAACCCGCAGTGCGAAAATCAAGCCGAAACTCACGGAAATTATGTTCGGAGCGTTTATCGACACACGCGCACTTGGCGGAATCTTTGTGTTTGTCGCTATTCTGCGGAAAATCAGCACTCTGTTCGGCGGGGATTACAGTGACAAAATCGTCTCAGCAATCTCAACAGCCGCTGATAACGTCCGCCACACACTGGAACTTCTCCACATCGCCGTACCGAAAATCGCGGCGTTTATGGCGATTTTCGCGCTTGCCTCGTGGATCACGGCATATCTCAGGAAAATCGCGCGGCTGTCGCGGTTTGAAATCTCGCGACGCGGAAACATTCTCCATATCAGAAGCGGATCAATCACATTATATGAGCATACGCTTGTACTCAATTCCGATGGAATTTATGCACAATCCTGCGACACGATAACCACTGTCATAACAGACCGTGTTCCGCTGTATTTACGAAACACAATGATTTTCCCTTGTGTAAAACGCCAAAACCTCGGACGGGCAATCCACGCGCTCTGCGGAATAACGTTCCCGAAATTCAAAACCTCTCCGCCGAAACACGCGTTTATGGGATTTTGCGGAGTGCCTCTCGGCTGGAGCGGAGCGTTTGCCGCAGCGCTGATTCTCGTGTACTGTTCGGATAGACTCCGTTCGGCAATGGTTCTGAAAACCTTTCTTTACAGCGGAATTATCGTCAGTCTTTATGCCGCCGCGATTTGTCTGCTGTATATGAAACGTTCGGGAATCGCCGCGGAAAAGAATACTCTCGTTTCCTCGCGAATCGGTCTGCGTCTGTACAATTCCGTATTTTCACGCAGAAATATCCGTATGGAAACCCGTTCGCAGAGCCTATTTCAGCGTAGGTCGAAATTGTGCAATATCCGCGTTTTCACGGTCGGACGGCGAAAATTTCTCGCGCGTCAGCTCATCAAAAGCGAAATTCCGCGCTGTATTCGGTCTTGACCGCGTTTTGTCCATCAACCGCCCACGCAATGATTTCCGAAACGGTTTTCGGGGTTACGATTTCGGAAATCGTAAACGGAAGAAGATACCGCTCCCAACAACCGCTTGTGAGATTGCCTTGGAACATTCTGCCCTTGCTTACGGCATACGGAGTCGGCGCGTTCAGCGGAATCGTCAAAATCAATGCTTTGTCCTCGGAGACAATATGCAGAAACGGCGTTTCCCAATCGTTGCTCGCTACGCGTTCCCAATAGTCACGGTCTCCCGTAAGGACATACCAGACATATTTTTCGCCGCCGCATACGATTTTGCGGCGGTGCTTTTTCGCAACGGACATGATAAATTACTCCTTGCTTGTAACCACAGAAATGGATTTGACTCCGTGCAGCTTCATGGCAATAATCGCGTCCTCGTCAATTATCTCTCCGGGGAACACAATCGGCACACCCGGCGGACACGGAGATTTCATCGCCCCGCAAACCTCGCCCTTAGCCTGCTCAAGCGGAATCGCGTGGCAGGGCTTCCACACCGCCTCCCACATAGGGAGCGCCACTTGGGGCTTGACGTGCGGGAATTGCACAAGCGGCTTCGGCGGCATCATCGCAATAAACGAAATAGCCATTTCCGCACGCTCACAATCCTCGTATGTACTGATTCCCGAGAACATCAAAACCACATAATTCTGATCCGCCATCTCACATTCTACACCATTTCCGCGTAGCTGAGCCGCTAATTCGTATCCGGACATTCCACACTCACGCGCGTTAATCGTCACACGCAGAGGATCACTCTTTTTCAACGGAACGCCCATCTTGGTAAGCGTTTCCTTAAGATTTGCCACTGTCTCGCAAGCATTGTTCACCATTTGCGGATTCTCAACAATCATTCCATTGAACCTGTCAAGGCTCTCAAGAATCAGATATGACGGACTTGCCGTTCCGAACATCTCCATAAACTCTTTCGCACGTGAGAAATCCGCTCCGTTCGCGAAGTGCAGATACCCGCCACCCGTCAAAACCGGAAGCGTCTTGTGCGCGGATTCCACACTCATCAGCGGGTAACCCAGTTCCATCGGGTGAAGATACTCACGCCCAAAACGCCTTTTGTCCACAAACCGCAGATACGCCCCGTGCGCGTTGTCAATAATCACGGGGATTTTCGGGTTGACAAATTTCCAAGTTCCTCCATAATAATCTATATTGGTTATAAACAGCGCGTCCGCGCCGCGAATCGCCTCAGCGTCGTATTTCACATTTGCAGAAAGATACTCCTCGGGATACAGCCACTTGATGTTTATATGAAGCAGCGTTGCCGCGTGACCCAACGCCCGATGCGAATATCTTGAGGCGGCAATGGTATTACAGCCCCGAGATTTCAGAATTGCCAGCGCAGCATGAATTGCCAGAGTGCTTCCCTCGCAGGAATAACAAGTCTTGGCCGCGCCGAAAATCCGCGCCGCAAACATCTCGGAAGTGCCAATTATACCATTTGTAATATCCGATTCATAGAGATTATCCGCTCCGTATATCTCAGTAATATCGTGCGGAATCTCTCCCTTGTGCCCCGGCATATGAAGCCGCAGCTTATTTTCGCTAGTGTACTTATCCAGAAATCTGCAAATTGGTGTATTCATCTCAGACCTCCTCAAGAACGTGTATTCATTGAATATTGCACGCGTCTTTTCGGCAAATTTTCCCGATAACCGTGTCAAGAAATTTTTCCTTGTTATCGGAAAAATTATGCTCGAAAATCCATGTACAACTCCAATGAATACAAGCTCTAAGACAAACTTAAATTATTCGGATACGCTCTTGGAATCGGAGCTTGTGTCCGCCGGATCATCAATTCTCAACTTGTCATACTCAATCTCAAACTTGTATCCATCCTTCCACTCAAGAACGCGTTGATAATAATGATCTTGCCGCAGCTGCTCCAAAACCCTGTCAATAATGGAGGATAAGTCATCGGGGTTGACTTTCGCTTCCGAAGCGTAAATCATAATATGCACTCCATAATCGGTAACGCAGTTTTTCCTCTCGCCGATATTCTCAATCTCCATAGCGGTCTTCTGGAATTCCTCCATATAGGTCTTACCGCCCGGAACGACCAAATACCCATCGGGATTTGCCAAAGAGCTTTGAGCATCCATACTGT
>CAYZQU010000043.1:0-10531 GCA_964480645.1 uncultured Ruminococcus sp.
CGGGGAGAAATGCGGACATTGCTCAGTGTTGCTCTAGCTTCCATTGCTTAGTTCCTCCTTCCGCTATTACTTCTTACCGTTGTTGGACGTCTTGGAGCCTGCGTGACCCTTGTAAGTTCTGGTCGGTGCAAACTCGCCGAGCTTGTGGCCGACCATATCCTCGGTGACATATACCGGCACATGCTTTCTGCCGTCATGCACTGCGAAGGTATGTCCCACGAAATCCGGGAAAATGGTGGAAGAACGGCTCCAGGTTTTGAGCACCTTCTTCTCGCCGGCTTCGTTCATGGCAATGACTCTCTTCAGGAGTACCTCCTGCACGAAGGGGCCCTTTTTGATACTTCTGCTCATAATGCGGTTCCTCCTTTCCGATTACTTGCCATTGCGGCGCTTTACGATATACTTGTCCGTACGGTTGTGCTTCTTTCTGGTCTTGTAGCCCAGAGCCGGCTTGCCCCACGGAGTAACAGGTCCGGGACGTCCAACAGGGGACTTACCCTCACCACCGCCGTGCGGGTGGTCGTTCGGGTTCATTACAGAACCGCGGACTGTCGGTCTGATACCGAGGTGACGAGTCTTACCCGCCTTACCGCGGTTTACGTTCTCATGGTCGAGATTAGAAACCGTTCCGATAGAAGCATAGCAATCAACGGAAACGTTTCTCAGCTCACCGCTGGGCAGACGGAGCAGCGCGTAGCCGTTCTCCTTTGCCATAAGCTGAGCCATATTGCCCGCCGAGCGAACCATCTGTCCGCCCTTACCGGGGTGAAGCTCGATATTGTGGATAATAGTACCAACGGGAACATCGTTCAGCGGAAGCGCGCAACCGGGCTTGATATCCGCGTCGGAACCCGCGCGAACGATGTCGCCGACTTTAAGTCCATCGGGAGCGATGATGTATCTCTTCTCGCCATCCTCATACTTAACCAACGCGATAAACGCGCTTCTGTTCGGATCGTACTCAAGAGTCATAACAGTGGCGTTCATACCTCTCTTATCTCTCTTGAAATCGATTACGCGGTACTTCTTTCTGTTGCCGCCGCCGATATGGCGAACGGTGATTCTGCCGTAGCTGTTTCTGCCGGCAGTTTTCTTGATAGGCTCCAGAAGGCTTTTTTCGGGAGCTACCTTGGATAAGCCACTGTAATCGGTAACAGTCATATTTCTGCGGCTGTTATTTACGGGCTTATATGCCTTTATAGCCATATTCTCAACTCCTATTTTGATTTGCAAATCCAAAACCGCACAAATGAAATCTGCTACGCATATTTCATTTGCGCTCGCCTGCTTGCGAAAACTCCGCTGACGCTCCGTTTCCGCAAGCGCGTTTTGTATTTGCCCTGCGCTACTATTTTAATTTGCAAATCCAAAACCGCACAAATGAAATCTGCTACGCATATTTCATTTGCGCTCGCCTGCTTGCGAAAACTCCGCTAACGCTCCATTTCCGCAAGCGCGTTTTGTATTTGCCTTACTCTCTCAAACGCTATCCGGAATTAAATCATACCATCGAAGAACTCAATGGTCTTAGAACCTTCCGCGAGCGTTACAATAGCCTTCTTCCAATCGGAAGTGTATCCCTCGCTTCTGCCCATTCTTTTCTTTCTTCCGCGAACGGAAACAGTGTTTACCTTCGCGACCTTAACGCCCTTAAACAACTTCTCGACTGCCTTGGCGATTTCGATTTTATTCGCGGACTTCGCCACCTTAAAGGTGTACTTGCCCTGCGCGAGGCACTCCATAGAATGCTCGGTGATAATGGGCTTGAGGATAATATCCTGTGCGACCTTTTCCATTATGCGTACACCTCCTCAAGCTTTTCAACAGCTCCCTTTACGATAACGAACTTATTGCAGTTCAGAATATCATAAACGTTCAGAGTGTTGACCTGTGTGGTCTTCACGTTCGCGATATTGTTCGCGGACTTGATTACCTTGCTGTCTACGCCGTCAAGCACGATGAGCGTCTTGTCCTCAGCGCCGATAGCCTTAAGCATATTGACCATATTCTTGGTCTTGTACTCATCGGTATTGATGGAATCCACAACGATCATCTCGTTGTCGCTTACCTTGCAGGAAAGCGCGGACTTCATCGCAAGCTGTCTTACCTTCTTATTCAATGTGAATCTGTAAGAACGGGGCTTCGGACCGAGCGCAATACCGCCGTGTCTCCACTGCGGAGATCTTGTCGAACCCTGTCTTGCGTGACCCGTACCTTTCTGACGCCACGGCTTACGTCCGCCGCCGCTTACCTCTGTTCTGGTAAGAGTCGACTGCGTGCCCTGACGCTGATTTGCGAGATAGTTCACAACAGCGGAATGCATAACGGTCTTGTTCGGCTCGATGCCGAAAACCGCGTCGTTAAGCTCAAGCTCGGAAACGACTTTACCCGACATATCAACTACATTAATCTTTGACATAGTATCGTCCTCCCCTCTTAAGCCTTAACCGCGTCGCAGATTGTTACCACGCCGCCCTTAGGTCCGGGAACAGCACCCTTAACCGCGATGAGGTTGTTTTCAACGTCAACCTTTACGATTACGAGATTCTGAACGGTAACGTTCTCCGCGCCCAGATGACCTGCCATTTTCTTGCCCTTGAAGATTCTCGAAGGGCTGGAGCACGCGCCCATAGAGCCCGCCTCACGCGCAACGGGACCCGTACCGTGAGACTCTCTGAGTCTGTGCTGATTGTGACGCTTGATTGCGCCCGCGTAGCCTTTACCCTTGGAAACGCCCGCAACGTCGATTACATCGCCTTCCGCGAACACATCTGCCTTGATAACATCGCCGGTGTTAAATCCGGAAATATCATCGAAGCGGAACTCCTTCAGGGTCTTCTTGAAAGCCACGTCATTCTTCTTGAAATGACCCTGCTCGGGCTTGTTCACGTGCTTGGGAGATACATCTCCAAAGCCCATCTGAACAGCCTCATAGCCGTCGTTTTCGGTTGTCTTTTTCTGAACCACTACGCAGGGACCCGCTTCGATAACGGTTACGGGAACAACCTTGCCTGCTTCGTCGAAGATCTGCGTCATACCGATCTTCTTGCCGATGATAGCTTTTTTCATTTCGGCATATCCTCCTTTTGGTTATTGGTTGAGCATTACGCTCAACATGACCTTTTAGAAGTTAAGGATTCCGGGATGTAGGACGTGAGAATCCTCCCCGTATTTCCTGCCTCTAAACGGTTAGTGGTTGGCATAAACACCAAGGGGTTTCGCCAACATAACTCCAACGATATATAAATCGATGAAATTCTCAATTAATTGAAATCCCGGAGCTTAAATATCCATCGAGATTTCTACACCGGCGGGCAGCTCCAGACTCTGGAGAGCCTCAATGGTCTTCTGAGTGGGGTGAATCACATCGATAAGGCGCTTGTGAGTTCTCAGCTCGAACTGCTCGCGGGAATCCTTATACTTGTGAACCGCTCTCAGAATGGTTACGACCTGCTTGCCGGTGGGAAGCGGAATCGGACCCGCAACTCTCGCGCCGCCGCGCTTAGCCGCATCAACGATTTTTGCCGCCGCAGCGTCAACTACGCTGTGCTCGTAACCCTTAACCTTAATTCTTACCTTCTCGTTTGCCATTTGATTTTTCAACCTTTCTTATTTGAATGGGCAAATTCGGCAACACGCGCGCCTGCGGCGCGTGTTCGCCGAGTGCGGTTTCGCGCCTTGCGGCACTTCAACCGCACTCGCGTACCGAATTCGCGTCTGACTTCGGGAGCGAGTAACTTCTCCCTCAATCGGATTTTCTTTCAGCGAAACGTTTGCGCAAACGTTCGCAATTGCCGGCGAAGGCTTAACTTGAAAAATCCACCGCGCCGTGTGTTTCATCTTTCACGGGATACCGCGTTAGTTATCCGGAAAACCGGACACTTTAACCGATTCCGAAAGGAAACCGCGCCGCGAAAACTTTTCGCCCGAGTCCTGCTCGGACTTCTCCATCGAAATTACCGCGGAACATCAAAATATTTCGCGCAACCTCCGACTTCATCGCCGACTGCCGCATACTGTTGTACACAGCCGCCATTGATTATTTTAACACAATTTTCCCTTAATTTCAACCACTAAAGCAAAATTTTATTCCTTTTCAATAGAGAATTTTCGCGTTTATTTTGCCAACTTTTTGTGCAATTTTCACAAAAGCCTCTAAAATTGCGGGGTTTCAAGACTTTTTGTAATATATTTCTTCCGTTTTGGAAAACAATATACAATTCGTATAATAGGCAGATATACATTATTATATAATATCAGCCGACAATTTCATCGATTGCCCCCGCGATGACTTCCGCCCAGATTTTAACCAACGCGTCCGAATTGGCGGAAGCTATCATAAACCCTTCGTGCTGTATATATGCGGCGACCGTGGGAACTCCGACCGCAGCCACGGGGATTCCGAGACGCTCCCGAGAAAGCTCATCACGCGCGGCTGTAACGCCCGAACCGGGAATAATCCCGGCATCGCTCACCTGAACGGTCTTGCCGATGTATTTCGGCGTTGAACAAGTCAGCGCGTCCACGGCGATAACGCAATCCGCACGGAACTCCCTAGCCGCCGCCTTAACCAGACGCGCGGTCTCAAGACCCGTTTTCGCCATTACGTCCGTTTCGAGGGCGCACAACGAGTATCGGTTGCCGCGCCGCGCGGCTATCGAACGGATAACCGCCGCACCAAGCCTGTCCTGCGTCACATCGGGATTCCCCATTCCAACCGCGAAAATCCGTCCGCGCGGCGGAATCACTTGCTCCAATGCCCTCCGTAACAGCGAGGACATTCCTTGAGCGTAAGGTTCGCCCTCCAATGTAATGTAACGTCCCTCTCGCTTTCCCGTCCGCTCCGACGCGGCGCGAGAGATTTTCACGTCTGTGATTTTCACTCCGCCGATTCTCCGAGAGACCGATTCAATTCCCGATGAATCGGTTAAAATAGCCGCCGCTTCAAACGCCAAACCGCTTTTATCCATAAAAACCTCCAAGTTTCGCAAAAAAATTTTCAAAACCCCTTGAAATTTTGAAATTAATGTGTTATAATAAAATGTACTGTAAAATAATCCAAATTTGACACCGCAAATATTTATGCGGTCTTACGGGGATTTTTGGCGAATATATATAAAGATTTCCCAAAAAGACCTGTAAAATACGGATTTTAGCAATTTTCGCGTGCAGCTTGCCCGATTCGCGGACTGCAAAATTAAAACCGCAGCTTGCAAAAGTGAGCGTTAATGGCAAAGCGGAAGCGGAGTCATTAACGCTCAGCTAGGGCAAGCGATAGCTTGCCCGATTCGCAAGCTGCAAAATTAAAACCGCAGCTTGCGAAAGCGAGTGAAATAGGCGAAGCGTAAGCGGAGTCAATTTCACTCGGCTAGGGCAAGCGGTAGCTTGCCCGGTTCGTGAGCTGCAAAATTAAGATAGGAGGTGAAAATTATGCCGAACATCAAATCCGCTAAGAAAAGAGTTCTTATCTCCAAGGAGAAGACCGAAGCAAATAAAGCCGCAAAGTCAGCTTTAAGAACCACCATCAAGAAGGCTCGCGCGGAGGGCGCGGACGCTGACACCATCAAGGCTGCAAGCATCAGCGTTGACAAGGCAGCGGGAAAGGGACTTATTCACAAGAATAAGGCTGCGCGCCTTAAATCCCAGCTCGCTAAGAAAGCGAACGCCTAAAGCCTACGGTAATGTTTCCGCCCGCAAGACCATCAGGTTTGCGGGTGATTATTTTTAGAGGTGTCCTTTAGTTAACAGGACATGGATTAATGTGTAGACAACATTTTCAATCTATAAAGCGGCAACGCTTTTAACCTATTGGGGGGAATTTATTATGGAAATAAAAGATATAGAGATAACTAATTTTGACAAAATCGAGCATTTGCTGCGCGCTGCGCGCGTATGCTGTGTTGCGTTGAATGACGGGAAATTCCCGTATATAGTGCCGATGTGCTTTGGTTATAACCTTGAGGGGGGCAAGCTGGAGCTGTACTTCAGCACTGAGGAAAAAGGCAAGAAAATGGACTTGATTAAAGCGGATAACAACGCGGCATTTGAAATCGACAAGCTGATCGACATTGTTAAGGAGAGCGATAACACTCTGGGGTTCAGAGCGGCATACCGCTCCATCACGGGAACCGGCGTGATAGAAAACGTTACGGGAATCGACAAAATCACCGGACTTAACCTTATAATGAAGAAATACGGCGGAAATCCCGCGAACACCAAATACTCCGAACAGACGCTCAACAGCTTTGCGGTGTTGAAACTGACTGCGGACGAATTCTGCTGCAAGGAACACAATACCAACGGATAAACCCGCCTTAAGGAGAGCTTTAATGAACAATTACGAGCTAAAATCACGATTCGCCGAGTTGTGGCATAACGAAGAAGATGACACGCTGATTGACACAGTGCTTTCACTCCCGGACAGCGACCTTGATGAAGAACTTATCTATTGGGCTTCGGACTGTTACCTTGAAATTGATGAGTATGAAAAATCACTCTCTATTCTCGAAAGACTTCGTCCACGATTTGGAGACGGGTATCTTTGGCAGTTAAAAAAGGCAAAAACACTGATTTTTATGCAGATGAGCGATACCGATTGTGAAACCCGCCGTAAAATTCTTTGTGAAGCGGAGGAGTTAATCGCGGCGGCATTGACAATTGATTCCAATGATGAAGCGCGTGAATTCGCCAATCAATTATCGGAGTTTATCGCGGACGAATATGAGGAGCTTTCCGAAATAACCATACGGAGGACATATAAATGAATATGAACGAGCTGATTCAGCAATTTGAGGAATGGCAGAACAACGATGAGGACGAGAAGATTATCAAGGCGATTCTGGCTTTGCCCGAAAGTGCCCTTGATGATGATATTCTAGGTTGGCTTGCAGGCGCGTATATGAATGTCGGCGAGTATAAACAAGCAATAGCGGTTCTGGAAAATCAGCGCGGGCGTATGGACGGCGATTTTACATGGCATTTTATGCTGGCAATCGCGCTTTACAACACCACCTTAGAGGACGAATGCGCCGATGATGATGATCTAAGGCTTAACATTCTTCGCCGCGCTAAAGTGGAGCTTGCGCGCGGAATGAACCTCAATCCGCCCGAGGAGCTTCTCGAGGAAGCGGACGGATATATGGATCTTATTGAGCGCGGACTCCACGACGGTGATGATGAGGACGATGAAGAGGATTTTGACAGCGAGGATCTGGAACTGTATGACACGGAAGATCTGGACGCTCTTGAGGAACACATAAAAGAATATTACGGCGATTTCCCGACTGTTCTGCATGAAATAAACTCGCCGGATATTCATTGTGATATTGCGTGCATTCCGCCAACCAAGGAGCGCAATTATTACACCCTGATAACAATGGGTATGGGCGCTCATCTTATGAATATTCCCAAAGAGCTTGACGAGGACGAATGCGGTCGCGCTGAACTGCTTATCTGCCTGCCGCCCGACTGGAAAGTCGGTGAAAACGCCGACGAGTGGTTCTGGCCGATTCGCTTGCTGAAAGATTTGGCGCGTCTGCCAATAAACTCCGAAACGTGGCTGGGCTGGGGACACAGCGTTGACAACCGCACACGCTACGCGGAAAATACCGACCTTTGCGGCGCATTATTGCTGTACCCCGAAGATGTGGAGGACGGCGCGGAAAAGTGCGTTCTGCCCGGTGGCGACACAGTAAATTTCTTTGAGGTTATTCCAATATACCGCAGTGAAATGGCTGATAAGGTGGATAATGATACCCACGCGCTGTTGGAAAAAATGTCGGACGTCAGCCATATTGTGGATATTAATCGCCCCGAATGCTGTTCTGCGTACGTTTCCAATGACAGCTTGATGATTGACTTGGTTGAGGATCACAGCAAGAAAATCAAAGAGAAAAATCTCCCGCTCGACCCTATAAACGGATGTAATCATATCGCGATATTTATGCGCTGGTGCATAGAACACGACCTTATCGCGCCCGAATTCCACAAATATTGTCAAGATGTTATTGACGGAGTAATGGACGGTTCCAAGACCGATATCCGCGAGTTCATTACAGACTATTTTGACGGCGCGCTGGAAAAACCGCAGTTGTCCTTTATTGGCGCGGCGTTCGCGCACTATTACTATAACTGGAACAATTCGGACGAACCGCCGTTCTTCCCTGAGGACGTGGATAAATACGCCGAGGATTATTTTGGCACGGAAAAATACAACTCCGAGGAATTTCAGGACGAGGCGTATATGTTTGTGCCGTTTGACGAGGACTATTACCAAGGTCTGTCGAAATATATCGACCGCGCGTTCTTCGGGGAGTTCTTCCCGGCATTCGCGTCTCACCAGTACGACTTGTCGGTAAATCTGGTAGAAGCTGTCGGAGAGAAGCTCGGCATCACAGGAACGGTATCCAATTTCCCCGAGGAAATTTCCCGCGACCTGCAAAAAGCTGTTGAGAATTCCCAAGGAAAGCCCTACGCGCCCCTGCTGCTGATAATCAATGACGATGAATCCGTAACCTCACCGGAAGATTTGGCGTATGTGCTTGAAAACGCGATGATTCCGCTTCTGGAAACTGTTGCGATAATGAAAATTCCCTCGCGTGATTTGCTGGCTTGGGCAAAGGAACATTTTAACGCCGCCGAGCCGTTCGGAATCCCCGAAAACGAGGATCTTGACAATCTTGACAAACAGTGTACCGAGAAGTTCGGCGGAATCCCGTGCGTTCTGACATTCGATGAAAAACGCTCCACGCTGTTTATGCCGCTGGGCGAGGGTAGGCACATCTGCTTTACAGGCGACGGAATCACCGTAGAAGAAAAGGAAGATGAAGAATAACCAAACCCGATAACCGGAGGTGATTGGGTGAAAAAAATCTTTGTGATAACCGTTATATTCGCATTGTTTATTTCGGGCTGCGGCTACGCCGATGAGACATACCAGCCCGCGTATTTTGATGAGAGCAGCTCCTCAATAGAAAAAGAGAAACCTGCCCAATCCGCGTCAAGTGTTGTTTCAAGTCTGATTCAGCACACCCCAACGCTCCCCGAAACAGCCACGCCGGAAATAACTCTGACTTCTTCTCACACCGACAACGAGCTTAAATTCACTGTGGACGGCGTTTACTCGGACGGAAAATTCTATACTGTAAACATCACAGGCAAAAAATCCGCCGACCAAACCGCCTCTCCCGATGACAAAACCACCTATGTAAACGGCGTTTTGTATGGAAATTTCCGCTTGAAATCTAGTCTGAACGGTGAGGAGACAGGTCTTGTGAATCTCGAAATTCCACGGGACGACAAATTCCTGATTATGAACAGCGTCACGGAGAATCTGACCTACGGTTGTTCGGTTATATCAAGCTTCCGACAATTTTCCGCACCCGAGTATCCCGATATAATCGAGCTTGATTTCTACATCAACGGCGAGTTGGAAGTTCCGCAGTATTCGCGTTTTTTCGCGGTAATAAACAATGAGATAACCGAAATCTTTGTGTACGAAAACGGAGAACGCTCCACTCCGCGCGGGTCTTACTTAGAACCAAAAAGCGCGGGACGAATGATTCAACACCTTACAATCTCCACCGGTCGACCGGATTCGTATGAAATCGCCAAATTTGAGTACATATACGATTTGGAAAACCACCGTCTGAACCGCAAACGCGTCCGTTTCTACGGTTGGCAATACGACTGAATATACAAATGACAGTGTACATTGTACACTGTCATTTTTTTCCTTGGATATGCTTCAATAAATTGGAAACTCTATCATTATAATTGGTATAAAGGAGCGGTTATTTTGAAGAAAATATTGTCGTTTTTTGTATGTATCACATTGATTTTGGGGATTTCCGCGCCGATTCGCACGGCTTATGCCGAATCTGTGCTGACGGAATCCGCCCCGGCGGGAAAGGCGAAAATCCTTATGGAAGCGCAAACAGGGCAGGTTCTGTATTCCCAAAACGCCGATATGAAGCTCCCGATGGCTTCCATAACGAAAACAATGTCGCTGCTGTTATGGGCGGAAGCAATCGAACGCGGTGAATTATCCCCCGAGGACAAGGTAAAGGCTTCGTCTTATGCGAGCGAAGCGGAGGGCTCGGTGATATGGCTTGAGCCGGGCGAGGAAATGACCGCCGCCGAACTTCTGGAATCGGTTATTATATCCTCCGCGAACGACGCGTGCATTGCCTTAGCGGAACACCTTGCGGGAAGCGAGGCGCAATTCGTAAAGCAGATGAACCGCCGCGCCGCCGAGCTTGGAATGACCTCCACGCGCTATACCAACTGCGTGGGGTTTGACGACAGCGGACATTACACAACCGCACGTGACATAGCCATCTGCACCGCCGAACTTATGAAACACGATATTTACCGTGGTTGGATGCTGACGTGGATGGACTACCTGCGCGGAGGTAAAACACAGCTTGTCAACACAAACAAGTTGGTACGCTCCTACAACGGAATTCTAGGCGGAAAGACGGGAACGACGGACAACGCGGGCTGCTGTCTTACGGTCTGCGCCGAACGCTCG
>CAYZQU010000044.1:0-652 GCA_964480645.1 uncultured Ruminococcus sp.
GGCGTGAACGCGGAAAAGGCAAAGGCTTGCGTTCAGGTGATCCACACTATTGTGAATCCGCCCGAAATCGGCGCGATTTACAAGGGCAAGGTCGTAAAGATTATGAACTTCGGCGCGTTCGTTGAGATTGCTCCCGGCAAGGACGGTATGGTGCATATCTCTAAGCTGGAAAATCACCGCGTTGAAAAGGTAGAGGATGTTGTTTCGGTCGGAGATGAAATCATTGTCAAGGTTATGGAAATCGACAACCAAGGCAGAATCAACCTCTCCCGCAAGGACGCTCTCGCGGATATAGAGGCAAAGCGCAAGGCTCAACAAGGCTAAGGTGGGAGACTCCCTTTGTGGGGGCGCTGCCCCCACGCCCCCGCTTAAGGGGCTAGCCCCTTAAGAATCCCGGTTCCAATATCTTGCGATTTGGATTTTTACGTTTTCGCTGTCGGATAAGTGATTGTGGGTTTATCCCTACGCACCATCCTCTCGGATAGCAGATGCATAATAGATAATATAATCCCCTTCAAATTATTGGAGGGGATTAATTGTTGTTATCCGAGAGAATGGCACATTTGACAAAATTCCAAACAGCTTTTCCAACAGCGAAAATGTTTCTATCCAAAATCACACCATAATGGAACAGGGATTCCAAAGGGGCTAG
>CAYZQU010000044.1:662-10461 GCA_964480645.1 uncultured Ruminococcus sp.
CGGCCCCCCCCGGCCGCCCCCCCCCCCCCCCCCCCCCCCCCCCCCCCCCGCGTGGGCGTGGAGTCCCCCCAGCGTGGGCGTGGAGTCCCCCCAGCGGGGGGCGGGGGACGTGCTATTGTATAGGATATTCGTTTCCTTTGTAAATTCCGGTAACGGAAAGCGTGAGAAAACGAAAGTCGTCCATAAGGTCTATTTCCTCGCCGGGACAGTAGTCGTCTATAATACGCACCTTGGGGCGGAGAACATTCGCACTGCGGGAGACTATCACCCCGTGGCGTCCGTCGGAAAGCTGAACCACAGTCCCGATTGGATAAGGGTTAAACGCGCGCAGGAACGCCTGAGTAACCTCAATGTCAAAATGACTTTCACACGCGCCGAGTATGTATTCCTCGGTTTCGGGCACCGACCACGGCGTACGATAAGGGCGGTTTGACGTCAGCGCGTCAAACACATCGCATACGGTTATTATCCTTGCTATCAGCGGGATTTTCTTTCCCGCAAGCCCTGTGGGGTATCCTGAGCCGTCAAATTTCTCCTGGTGGAACAGCACCCCCGAAAGGACATTGGTGTTGTATTTTTTGCTGTTTTTGAGAATATTGTAGCCGATAAGCGGATGACGCTTTATTTCGGCAAATTCCTCATCGGTGAGCTTCCCGGGCTTGATTATAATATCATGGTCGATATTCGATTTTCCAATATCGTGAAGCAATCCTGCAACGACCAAATCCCTGATTCCGTCAACGGAAAGACCCATTTCCACGCCGACTGATGTGGAAAGCATAGCCACACGCAGACAGTGCTTGTAGGTGTAATCATCGTAGTTCTGAAGCGCAATCATCTGTTTGCTGAGAAAAGACGGATCGCTTGCGATGTCGGTGATTATATCGTTGGCTATGTTATCCACCTTTTGAATTGAAGCCTGTGAAAGCTCCTTGATTTCCTCGTTGCACTCGAAAATCTCGTCCATATCGGAAAGCGCACGGCTGAGGTCTTCGTTGATTTGCTGTTCGTGAGTTGTAATCTGATTGTCTGAAACGCGGGGAGCGGCATTGGGGTGAGTATCCAATGTTACATTTGAGGTATCTACCCCGCTTGTAAGTCCGCCGATGTTGATTTTTACGGACTTTATGCCCTCCGATTTCAGCATTTCAATCATACTTCCCGACAGGAACGTCCCCTTTGGGAGCATGGTGCGGTATTCGGTGGCGGTTGTGGTATCAACATTTTCAGCGAGCTGCATACCCTCCCTAAGTTCATTAACAGGTATAATAATCATAACCCGTTCCCCCTTGAATTCAGATTAACGGAGATTTGTAAATTCCGTCTTGGACGTATTTGGAAAGAATTTCCTGCGCAGATTCAATGTCGCTTTCGTATGTCACACCAAACCATTTGGATTCGGTTGGAATGTCGCGAACGCGCAAGCCACGGCTTGATTGAATCTCCCGACCGACAACGTCCGCGATGGTAAGCTCCGCCGCACCCTCGTCCGGCTGGAGATTGTCGAGAAACTTGCGGAGCTGATGGCGCAGAACACCCATAAACTTCGCATTGAAGCCCCACATACTCATTGACGCGGTGTCGTTGTCGTGGAGAATTCGCTCATAGCCGTCATATTTCCCGCGGATTACGCCGTCCTCCCCGCGGATTATCTGCTTTGTCTCCTCAACAGAGGTGATAAGCCCGTCCGCGTTCGCGCGGCAGATTCCTCGGTTTACCGCGCCGTGTTCCGAAAGCGTGTTCGCAAGGCGAAAGTCCACCGAGCAAGCGTCCGCGTCGGGGGCTTTCAGGAACTTCGCCAGCGCCGAGAACGCTTCTGCTCCGTAGAAATCGTCCGCGTTAATAACCGCGAAATTTCCGTCAATTACATCATTGCAACACCACAGCGCCTGCGCCGTGCCCCACGGCTTAACGCGCGAGGGGAAGTCGTGTTCGCGTTTCGGAAGTTGGTCTGTTGACTGGAAAACATATTCCGTTTTGACGATTTTTTCAACCCGTGCGCCGATAGTCGATTTGAACAACTCCTCGATATCTTTGCGGATAATGAACACAACACGGTCGAATCCGTTTTTTACCGCGTCGTTTACGGAATAGTCAATCAGCAGCTCGCCCGACGGTCCGAGCGGTTCAAGCTGCTTTATTCTGTCGCCGAAGCGTTTTCCCATTCCTGCCGCAAGTACTACTAAAGTTAATTCTGACATTTTTACTCTCCTTATTTTAAATAGCAAATTCAAAACCGTGCACACCTTCGGTGTGCACTCGCCTGCGTATCGTGTCACACCGCTTTGCGGTGTGACACGATACGCGCGTTTTGAATTTGATGATTTTAATGGCAAATTGCGAACCGTTGACATTGCCTTTGGCAATGTCAACTAGCCGAGTGTTCACGATTCCGCTTTGCTCCATCGCGAGCACTCGCTTTCGCAATTTGCACTCCACTCGGTTAAGTGCTTTTGAATTATGGTGCAATTTGCACCTTATTTCAGTTTGTTACCGTTCATTGTACCATTTCGGTGTATCACCGAACTTTTCCGCCAAATGTGCGCTGTATTCCGTGCGAAGCCGAACACAGAGTGCCGCGAATTGTTTGAGTATCTCAAGCGATTCGCCCTCCTCCGTGACGTAATAATCCATGCTGCCCGTTCCGACCGCGAAATTGTATCCCGAGATACTTACCCAAATGCGGAAATTATTTCTAAACGATAACTTTTTCGTGTAAGCCTCATATCGAAATCCGTGCTCGTCAATGCACGCATATAGGTGTATATTGTTTGGCTGACCCTTTTGTCGCGTGAATCCCGTATCTGCGAATGCTTTATCCAGTGTGAACTTGTCCGCCACATGCGAAATTACGGGGTCGTTTGGAAGTACAATCGGAACTTTCACCGGTTTGGATTCCTTTGACTTGGGAAGCGTGGTTTTCATAAGCACCTTGAGATATTCCCGCTCCTCGGATTGCAAATTATCAAGCCGCTCACCCTCTTTCTCAGGGAACATACACTCCCGTTTGAAGTAGGTTGGCTCTCCGAGATAGGGCATCAGCTTTTCTATCACCGCCCGCGAATCACGCGGCGGCTCGTCCGTCACATCAATACACACCGATATGCAGTTGAGCTTTTTGCCATCGTCAAACTCCCTGTGATGTACAATGCGGTTGGAGAGGAACGGTGGTACAGCAGAGGTCGGATGTCGGTCTGCGACTAGGTAATCGGGAGCGATTTCGTCCGTGCTGTCCGCGAACCAATTCACTCCGTTCAAAACCAAACTTCCGGACGAGAAGTTCAGCGTATGCGGAACATTTGAAAACATCTCGGTAATCTCGTCCCAATCCGCTTCGTCCGCGTAGATATTTCCGTCCGCCCAGTTCGCTTTATAACTCATCAGCCCGTATTGCCGCAGCACTTTGTCGAGGTACGCGTACTTTCTCAGCTTTGGGAACATTTCAACCGCTTTCCGCCGCGCGTCGTCATTGATGTCATAGATTGTGAACGCGATTCCCGTGTACGAAAATCCCGTTTCGGCAAGCATTTTTTCAAGATACGGCTTGGTGTCCTTAAATTCCACCTTATCTATGATATTGAAATAATAGCTGTCAAATACACGCATTTTAACTCCTTGTACTCTAACAATACTCCTCTATCAGGTCGCGCACGGAGAACAGCGTACTGTCTGCTGCCGATTTCTCGTACTCCCGCAAAATCCCGATAACCTGCTCCCGCTCGGGGAGCGTCTTTCGGTAATACGGGTCGAGATACCAATCCAAACAGATCAACATACTGTTCCGCGCAGCGAAATCACCCGTTTTCAGGACATTTTCAACTGCCGCCGCGCCACTCTCCACCGTTTGTATTTCAGTTTCCCCGTACCGCGTGGAGCGGGGAAACGACTTCACCATTCGTCTGTCCGTAACGGTTTTCCCGCCGACCTCACACTGTACCGTATCGCCGTTCGCGCGGAATCCGTGCTTTGTATAGAATCGCTCCGCACGTTCGTTCCCCTCAAGGACATACAGATAAACATCGTCAAATCCGCGCTCATAGAGCCAATTCACCGCGTAATCGAACAGCTCTCCCGCGTGACCTTTACCCCAAAATTGGGGTAAAGCGTACATCGTATGGATTTCTCCCCAGCCGCGCATTTTTGTCTCGGCGGCGGGACGCGCGTGACAATGCGCCGCGATTTGTGTCCCGTCAAGTATCACAAAACTACCCGCGTCAAAGAAGTAGCTTTTCGGCGAACGGTCGACAATCTTAGTGGTCAAACTGTCCAGAAAATCTTGCGGGAGCAATCCTTTGTAGCCCTCTTTCCAAGCGGCAACATACAGCGCGTCCACCTCGCGGAGGTCGCTTTCGGTTATTCGGCGAATTTCCATCACAATACCTCCTTATCTTGAATGTATATTGAGAACTGCTCATCTTGATTTGCGCGCAGTGTTAAACGTATGATAAGGGTAGTCAACACGCAAAATCAAAAAAACGCTAAGCTTTCGGGAGTGACCCGAGCGCACGTTTTTGCGCGTAGCACAGACTATATAATTGAGAAATCAACGCGCGGATTTTTTGATTTTGCGTGTAGCGCAAAATCAAAAAAACGCTAAACTTTCGGGCGAAGCCCGAAAGTTAACCCATCCACAGACGTTCCGCGTCCGGAACGTTATTCCAGTTGTCTTTTAATGCGTCCATAATTTCACTGATATGCGCGGATATATTTTCCCGATATTGTAAAGGAATTTCCTCGCTTTGGGACATATATTCCCTTACTGCGGAAAATTCGCTTAGAATATCCTCCAAATCCTTTTTATAAAGCCATACGCCGTTTCCGATAAGCCGCAGCTTCAACTCGTCTATTGCTTTTTGCCAGAACGTATTGAAAGATTCCTCACCGGAAACGCCTATACAGCGAAATTCCTCCGAATTTTCTTCCGTTCCGTAAATCTCAACCGACATTATTTCAGTCCTCATTATTTCAATCCTTCGATGGATTCGAGAATCTTCTTCATCTTCTCCTCGGCTTTCGCGAGTTTAGCGCGCTCGTTCTCGATCTGCTGTGCGGGAGCTTTGGACAAAAATCCCTGATTGTTCAGCTTGCCCGAAAGGAAGTCTATATCTTTCTGCGCGGCTTTCTTCTCCTTTTCCAGACGCACAAGTTCTTTTTCAGTGTCCACAAGCTCGCCCATCGGCATAAATACGCGCGCAGAATCGGTAACAACCGTCACCATTTTTTCCGTGGACTCGGCGGATTTTACCACGGAGAATTCTCCGGTGCCCGCCAATTTCTCAAAGAACGGCTTCGCGTTCTCGAATATCGCTCCGAATTCGGTTTCCACAATCATTGTAACGCGCTTTGACGGTGGAACATTCATCTCGTTGCGCTGAACGCGAATCGCGCGAATAGTGTCTATTACGCGCCCGAATTCCTCCTTTTCGCGCGGGAAGCTCAGCCGCTCGTCATATTCGCACCATTTCGCGGTCATTATGCTTTCGCTCTCGTTTTGTGGTATAGACTGCCATATCTCCTCTGTGATAAACGGCATAAACGGGTGGAGGGTTTTAAGAATACCCGTCATAATGAACACGAGAACATTCTGCGCCGCAAGCGCGGTTTCTCCACCGGCTTGGATTCTCGGCTTGGTAAGCTCGATATACCAGTCACAGAAAATATCCCAGATAAAGTCGTAAAGATTCTGTACCGCAACTCCCAACTCATACGCTTCAAGATTTACGGTGACATTTTTAATCATATCGTTGAACAGCGAAAGCACCCATTTGTCCTCAATCGGGAGTTCGGCAACATCTAATGATTTAACCTCAAAATCCTCAGGCAGATTCATCAGAATGTAACGCGACGCGTTCCATAACTTATTTGCGAAGTTGCGCGAATTGGTGACTTTTGTCTCCGTCCAGCGCATATCGTTTCCGGGAGCGTTCCCCGTGACCAGCGTCAGACGCAGTGCGTCCGCGCCGTATTTGTCAATGATTTCCAACGGGTCTACACCGTTTCCAAGTGATTTGGACATTTTCCGTCCCTGCTCATCACGAACAAGACCGTGAATCAACACGTCCTTAAACGGCTTTTCACCCGTATGCTCCAGACCGCTGAATATCATTCGCGATACCCAGAACGTGATTATATCGTATCCCGTAACCAAAGTATTGGTGGGGTAGAAATACTCATAATCGGGGGTCTTCTCAGGCCAGCCAAGTGTCGAAAACGGCCACAATGCGGAAGAAAACCATGTATCCAAGGTGTCTTCGTCCTGCTTGACGGGCGCGCCGCATTTCGGGCAAGTCGTGATGTTATCGAGCGTGATTTCGGTATGACCGCAGTCGGGATTCTGACAGTAGAACGCGGGGATTCTGTGCCCCCACCAAATCTGACGCGAAATGCACCAATCGCGGATATTCTCCATCCAGTAGAGATAGCCGTTCTCGAACCGCTTCGGAACGAACCGCAGTTCGCCGCTCTTAACCACGTCAATCGCGGGTTGAGCAAGCTCTTTCATTTTCACGAACCATTGCAGAGAGGCGGTGGGTTCAACGGTAGTTCCGCACCGTTGACAAGTGCCGACATTGTGCTTGTGCGGTTCAACTTTGACAAGCAGCCCCTGAGTCTCCAAATCCGCAACCATCGCCTTACGCGCCTCGTATCTGTCCATTCCCGCGTATTTTCCGCCGACACCCTCTTTAATGGTCGCGTCATCGTTCATCATGTGGATTACGGGCAGATTGTGACGCTTGCCGACTTCAAAGTCGTTAGGGTCGTGCGCGGGAGTGATTTTAACACAGCCCGTGCCGAATTCCATATCCACATAATCGTCCGCGATAACGGGGATTTCGCGGTCGGTAAGCGGCAGCTTCAACATTTTCCCGACAAGGTGTGTGTAACGCTCGTCTTTGGGATTTACTGCAACTGCCGAATCTCCGAGAAGCGTCTCTGGACGCGTGGTAGCGATTTCCACATAACCTGAGCCATCTGCAATCGGGTAGTTGATATGCCAGAAGAAACCGTCCTGTTCCTCGTATTCCGTTTCAACATCGGAAATGGAGGTCTTACAGTTCGGACACCAGTTGATGATACGCTCACCACGATAGATAAGCCCCTTGTTGTGTAAGTCCATAAAGACCTTCTGAACCGCTTTGGAGCAGCCCTCGTCCATGGTGAACCGCTCTCTGCTCCAGTCGCAGGAGCTGCCCATCTTTTTCTGCTGTTCCACAATGCGGTTTTTGTACTTGTGCGTCCAGTCCCACGCGCGTTCAAGGAATCCATCGCGCCCGAGGTCGTATTTGGTTACGCCCTCCTCTTTCATCGCCGCGACGATTTTCGCCTCGGTAGCGAGAGCCGCGTGGTCCGTTCCGGGAAGCCACAGCGCGGAGAACCCCTGCATACGCTTATAGCGGATAAGTATATCCTGCAAAGTGCAGTCCAGCGCGTGACCCATGTGGAGCTGCCCCGTGATGTTGGGCGGCGGCATTACTATGGTGTACGGTGTTTTCTTCGGGTCGCGCTCCGCCTTGAAGAATCCGCTCTCCTCCCAGTATTTGTAAAGTCGCTCCTCAAAATTTTTTGGGGAGTATGTTTTGCCAAGTTCTCTTTTCATAAAAATCTTCTCCTTATTTTGTTCAGTGCGGGGGCATTGCCCCTTAAGAATCCCGATTCCCAATATTGTGTAATCGGAATCCGTGTGTTGTCGCTGTACGGTTATAGGCTTACGCAGCCGCGAAAACCGCGCGGTTTTAATCGTATGCTTCGCGTATGAATTTGAAATCCTCGGATTTGTCAATATTATCCAAAACGTGCTTTTCGATGTATTCCTTGACGTTAACGGCTGAAACGGAAAACAGCGTATCGCGGTATTCCTCGTGTGAACACAGCAGCATAACGCGGAACGTGTCGAGGTCAATTTGAATTCGTCTCTCAACGAGGTAATCTCCGCTGTAATCCGCGCTCTCAACATCTCCGCCGTTTTCATCTATAACCGCTTGCATCTCTTCGGGAGTGGCGGTTTTCACGGCAATATCAACAGCTTCCCCGTCATAGAAAGTCTCGATAAAAATTCGCGCAAGTTTCTCATTACGCTTTATTATCGCTTTTGTGAGTTTTTTCTGTTGCTTTTTGATAAACCCGTAAACACTGTCATGCGAGGCTTTCATATTATCGTATCTGATGTAGATTAACCGCGTCTTGTCCTTATCAACAAGCTCCAGTCTTTCAAGCCCGCCATTGCCGTCATAAACAGCTTTCAGCGTGTCCTTCACGGCATTTTCCGAAACGGAATATATTGAAACTGTATCATAGGATTTTGGCTCATTATACTCCAAAATCTGTTGTTCCTCATCATATTCCAGACATAACATTCCGTCTGTTTCGTAATGATTTTCCTGGTCAAATTCTTGCACAGTCGGTATTTCTTCAAGCTTGAATTCGCCGCTATTAAATTGCATTGGAATGTCATAAAACATTTCATAACCTCCTTCTAAATATTGTCGCGAAGTCTTTTTACAAGCTCCTCGCTCGGTGTTACATACAGTGTCCTGTTATTGGTAAAAATCACCATTCCGGGCTTTGCGCCGGCAGGCTTTTTGACGAATTTCACGGGAACATAGTCCACAGGGACTCCCGAACCGTCCCGCGCCTTGGAATGATACGCGGCAATCTGAGCGGCTTCAATCAGCGTTTGTTCCGATGGGGATTTTCCGTTGGTACGGATTATCACGTGCGACCCGGGAATATCCTTGACGTGCAGCCAGATGTCCGTAGCTTTGGAAGTTTTGAAAGTTAGCAAGTCGTTTTGGCGGTTATTCTTGCCGACTTGGACTTCAAACCCCTCCGAGGAGCGGTATCTGAGCGGCTCGGACGCCTTTTCGCGCTTATCGGGAGCGCGTCCATCACCTTTGATATATCCCTGTTCGCGCAACTCCCGCCGAATCTCGGCAAGCTCGGAATCGTTTTCAGTACGCGAAACACTATCCAGAACGCTGTCAAGATACGCAAGCTCGTCATTATCGCCGCGAATAAGCTCCGTGAGTTTCTTTTCGGCGGTATCAAGCTTTCTGTACTCCGTGTAGTATTTCTGCGCGTTCTGCGCGGGGGTAAGACGTGCGTCAAGCGCAATTTCACGAGGTTCTCCCGTGTAAAAATCCGTAAGGGAGCATTTAGTCATTCCACGTTCTAATTGGTATATATTAGCATTTATCAAATCTCCGCACACGCGGAAATCCTCACGGTTTGCGCACTCGGAAAGCTCCTTTTTGCGCGTTTCCAACCTCCGCGAAACGCGTGAATAAGCGGAGGAGAGCGTTTTCACAAGCTCCCCGGCGCGCTGTTTTGACCCGGAGCGGGCAGATTCCGCGTAAAACGCGTCCAGAAGCTCGTTCGCGGAGGGAAAACGTTGAATGTTCATCAAATTTCCATACTGGTGAATATCCACAAAACAGAAATCCTTGCATTTTCCGTTTTCGGAGAGCAGAGTGTAACAAGCCGTGTTGTCAAGTGACTTTTTGGCATTTTCAAGGAATTCCGCGACACGCGCTGTGTCTGCCGCGCCGCAGGTTATATCCACGTCATTCGCGGAATAGAACGCGCATTCCCGCGCGAAAATCGGCGAAATTCCCTCCAGTACGGACATCAGCGCTTTCGCAAGCCGTCCGTCCGAGAGCCGCGCGAGGATATCCGAAACGTCTGCCGTAAGCATATTCAGACGTTCTGCGCGCGGTGGCATTTCGTATTCACACCCCGGAAGAACGCGCCGCGCGGAATCCTCCACCCCGGAAACCCGCCGCACGCTGTCAATAATTCGCCC
>CAYZQU010000045.1:0-1142 GCA_964480645.1 uncultured Ruminococcus sp.
CCCCCCCCCCCCCCCCCCCCCCCCCCCCCCCCCCCCCCCCCCCCCCCCCCCCACATCTGCCCCGTGGAGATTCATCTCCACAAAACAGGCGGAGTTGTACTCCGCAAGGGGGTGTGGGGGCAGCGCCCCCACATTACTTAATTACTTTACCACTCTTACGCCGACAACATTCGGCACGGACTTGATTTTATCCTCAATACCCGAAGTGTTGCCCGAAACATCGAGGCAGGTGTACGCGTAGTCTTTCTTGGACTTGCTCTGCATATTCTCGATGTTCATTCCCGATGCTGAAATCGGCGCGGTAATGGAGTTGATAACGCCTTCCACGTTCTTGTGAATAACGCAGATTTTCGCGTCCTTGGTTATCGGCATTGACATATTCGGCAGATTCACGGAGTTGATGATATTGCCGTTCTCAATGTAATCAACGACTTCATTTACCGCCATAACCGCGCAGTTGTCCTCGCTTTCGGGCGTGGACGCGCCAAGGTGCGGCAGGCAGATAACATTCTCGTGACCGATAAGGTTATCACTTGCAAAATCGGTTACATAGCAAGCCATTCCGCCGTTATCCAACGCGGATATAACCGCCGCCTCGTCAACCAGAGTATCACGTGAGAAGTTCAGCAAGCGAACATTCTTCTTCATCTGTCCGATAGCTTCCGTGTTAATCATACCCTTTGTATCGGCAGTCGCGGGAACGTGAAGCGTGATATAATCGGAAATCTCGTAAATCTCCTTAACGTCCTTTACATAGTGAACCTTGCCCGAAAGCTTAAGAGCGTGTTCTACATTGAGGAACGGGTCATAACCATAAACGTCCATACCGAGCGACACAGCCGCGTTCACCACAAGTACGCCAATCGCGCCGAGACCAACAATGCCGAGCTTCTTGCCCATAATCTCGGGACCTACAAACTGGCTCTTGCCTTTTTCCACCAGTTTGGAGACCTCATCGCCCTTGCCTTTGAGCGTCTTGATCCACTCCATAGACGCGGGAATCTTACGCGAAGACATCAACAGCGCGCAGATAATCAGCTCCTTAACCGCGTTTGCGTTCGCACCGGGGGTATTGAATACCACGATTCCCTGTTCGCTGCACTTGTCAATCGGGATATTGTTCACGCCCGCACCCGCTCTCG
>CAYZQU010000045.1:1152-10444 GCA_964480645.1 uncultured Ruminococcus sp.
TCTCGCAATAGCGAGAAGATTTGAGCCGAATTCCATATCGTGCATAGCCGCCGAGCGAACCAGAATCGCGTCGGGGTTCTTAACATCATCGCCGAACGAGTACTTGCTTTTATCGAGCAAATCAGTGCCGCAAGCGGCGATTTTGTTCAAAGTTTGAATGTTGTACATAACTACACTCCCTAAAAATTATTTGGATTTTTTATTTTTCTTATTTACCATTTCCAACAACTCGTCAACAGCCTTTCGGACTTCTTCCATATCCTTGCATGACTTAATTTTGTCAGCAATAAGGTTTACAATAAATTCCAGCTGTTTGTCGGTCATATAAACACTTTCTTAAATCACTTGTTGTCAACCACAGTAACAACTGGCTTTCCGTTTTTGTCAAGCAACGGGGTAAGCCCACCTGCGTAGCCGCCGGCATGAAAAACATAATTTATGCCGGTTTGCCTATCGACCCAAATTTCGGTAATATTTGTCACGCCCTGAGAGTAGGTCTTAACAAATCTATCGTTATTCATTATTACCTCCCATTAACTTGGTAATCAAATATCGTCTTTAGGCAATTCCAACGGTTGTAATTTCAACCTTAGAAAACGCATTTCCTCGTCAATGTTCTTGACGGTCTCGACCGCGTTTTCCTTGAGAGCCGTTCTGCGGATACGCATAAGCCGCTGGTATTCTTCTATAAGATGTCCGATATACTGTTTATCGGTATCTCCCATAGTTTCACCCCGTTCCCTTTGGCATTTGTCAAGCGGAAATCAGCCGTTCTTCTTCTCGAAATCCGCCATAAACTCAACGAGCTTCTCCACGCCCGCGATAGGCATAGCATTGTAAATAGACGCTCTCATACCGCCAACGGTTCTGTGACCCTTGAGGTTCTCAAGCCCTGCCGCCTTGCTCTCGGATACGAACTTCTTATCCAACTCCTCGTTGCCCGTAACGAATGGAACGTTCATCAGAGAGCGGTCCTCGGGGCGAACAGTGCCCTTGAACAGCTTGGATTGGTCGAGGAAGTCATACAGAATCTTCGCTTTCTTCTCGTTATGAGCCTTCATAGCCTCCAAGCCGCCCATCTTCTTGATCCACTTGAATACCTTTCCGCAGATGTAGATTCCATAGCAAGGAGGAGTATTGTACAGCGAATCGTTGTCCGCCTGTGTCTTCCACTTCAGCATAGTGGGAGTGCTGGGCAGAACATCGTCGGTAATCAGATCCTCGCGGATAATGGAGATAACCACGCCCGCAGGACCTACATTTTTCTGAACGCCGCCGTAAATTACGCCGTACTTGGAAACGTCCACGGGTTCACTCAAAAAGCAGGAGGAAACGTCCGCCACGAGAGTGTGTCCCTTGGTATTCGGCAGAGTCTTGAACTTTGTTCCATAGATTGTGTTGTTCTCGCAGATGTACACATAGTCCGCGTCCTCGGGAATATCCAAATCGGAGCAGTCGGGAATGTACGAGAAGGTCTTATCCGCCGAGGAAGCGACCTCCACAGCGTCTCCGTAAATCTTAGCCTCCTGAAACGCCTTCTTAGCCCATTGACCTGTAATGATGTACGCCGCTTTCTTGTTCTTCATCAGATTCATCGGCACAGCCGCGAACTGCTGAGAAGCACCGCCCTGCAAAAACAGAACCTTGTAATTATCGGGAATGCCCATAATATCGCGGATATCCTTTTCGGCGGTCTTGATGATGTCGTCATACGCCTTGGAACGGTGCGACATCTCCATAACGGACATACCTGTTCCGTTGTAGTCAAGCATTTCATCCGCTGCCTCTTTCAGAACCTCTTCGGGCAGAACCGCAGGTCCCGCGCTGAAATTGTAAACTCTCATTGGAATTCCTCCTGTAAATTATTACCATTTGAATTTGGATATTATAACCCATCATTTCTATTATATGACATTTTACGCCGAATGTCAAGGGGTTTTTGTCAAACGTACACAAAATTCCGTGAATTTCCGGTTGACAATCATAAAGCGGCATGGTATAATAGATGATAGAGATTGGAAATAGAGGTATTATTATGAACAAGATAGCGTTATTTGAAAAAGTAAGCCGAGAGCAGTTCGGTCTTGACGGATATGATGAATTGAAGCTTCCGAAACGGGCGACAGCGGGGAGCGCGGGATATGATTTCTTCGCGCCGTATGATATTACGCTTAATCCCGGAGAGTCCGCCAAGATTCCCACGGGAATCCGCGTCAAAATGGAGGACGGCTGGGTGCTTATGTTGTTCCCGAGAAGCGGTCTGGGATTCAAATACCGTGTACAGCTTGATAATACCGTAGGTATAATTGATAAGGATTATTACGATTCGGATAATGAGGGTCATATATTCATCAAAATCACAAACGATTCCAAGGACGGAAAAGTCGTGAACATATCTCGCGGAGCGGCATTCGCGCAGGGGATATTTACGCCGTTCGGAATTACGATAGACGACACCGCCGAGGGAGTACGCAACGGAGGTTTCGGCAGTACCGATTAACAATCGGTTATCGAAACGTCACCCCAATAACTATTCTACAACATTACACCATAGAAATACTATTGAATTTTCGGGAGGTCATTTATGAGAAAATTTTTATTGGCATTGCTGTTATGCGCATTCCTTTTGGCATTAACTACAAGCCTGACAGGGTGTAAGGGCATGGTTACGGAGGGTAAAATGAAATCAATGATTGAAAAAGCTCTTGAGGAAAAGTACAACGAGGAGTTTGAGTGCATTAGAATTTTACCTAACCAAAATCCTAGCGGTTCATACGACTGTGTGTGTTGTCCCATAAACAATAAGGAATTGAAATTTGAGGCGCGAATGCACACAAACGGACAGTACGATGGAGATCATTATCCGACAAGTATTGCAGCAAGAGAACTTTCAATACTGTTTGATGACACTTTAGGTGATATTTGGGGCGAACATTTTACTTATGCCTATTCTAGCCTTGGCATTGACGATGACGAAACTACACAAAAAATTTCCAGTGGTGGATTTACATTGGAGTTTTTTTAACCACAGTAGAGAGGTTTATAAAAGCAACGATAATTCATATTATATATATTACAGAGTTTGTGTTGATACTTCAAAGATAAATGGTTCTTTTGATGAAGAATGGGAGGCGATTTCTAATTCCTTTAATAAGGTTCATGATATTGCATGTTCTTATGGCTCAGATTTGTATTTTGTGGCAAGGATATATTTTGTCCCACCTACAATATATAACGATTGTATCGAGTATTTTGAGAAAAATGCACAAGTTTATTCAGGTTTGGAGGAGATAATTGAGGGTTTCCCCAAAAAGCATAACAGACTGATAGAATTTAGTGTAAACAAGGCAGAAAACAAATTCTCTCCAACCAAGGATGAATATGTTAAATTAAGAAAGGAAGTAGATTGACATGGAAGAAATTAGAAACATTATGAGTTTAAGGAAAAATCGGTCATAAATAGCAATCAAATTTATAATTAAGGAGCGTTTATATATGAGAATTACAAAAATAACAGCGGGAATATTGGCTTTGACAGTCCCCGTAGGAATCGTCGCCTCGGCGGAAAGCACCGAAAGCACGGAAGTCATTGATGGCACGGTTGTCAAGGACGGAATAGAATACACAGTAAAAGATGACGGCTCGTTACGCGTAACGCGAATCATAAATACAGAGCTTACTAATGTGATAATCCCCGAAGAAATCAACGGGTACAAGGTTACAGAGCTGGGCGACAGAGACGGAACAACCGTCTTTGAGGGTTGCGAAAATGTCACCGTTGTAATGCTCCCTGCGGGCATTACGTCCATCGGGGATTATTGCTTTTACGGCGTTTCGGACTTGAAGGACGTGTATTTTGCCGGTACAGCCGAGCAATTCAGAGCGATGTACATAGGCATTGAAAATGGCAGCCTTATAGACGCTCAGTTCCATTTCGATTCGGGAATTCCAGATATTGACGATATTCCGGATTTGGGAATGAGGGGCGACGCGAATGAGGACGGAATTGTCAACGCCCGCGACGCGACCGCGATTCTTAAACACACAGTAGGAATCGAGATCTTGAGCGGAACGGCATTCCAAAACGCCGATATGAACGGTGATAGCGTAGTCAACGCCCGTGACGCGACCGCAGTATTGAAGAAAGTTGTCGGGTTAGAATAGTTACAAAACGCTGCCTCGCAAAGCGAGACGGCGTTTTATTGATGTGATTTCGTTCTTGAAAAAATTTCATAATAACCGTACAGCGAAAACCAAAAATTGTATCACGGCAACAGCTTTGGCTTGATTGAGCAATGAAAGAGCGGTTTTTCTCAGTACGTTCATATTCAGCGGAGAATTGCCCTTCCCGGATCTCGCAGCATCTTCTCTGAAAATAACATCAACGCACCAATGAATCTGTTGCGAGAAAATATTCTCAGGTCTCTATTCGACCATGACCTTTTTCGGAAGTGACATATTATTCACGATTATCTGCACTTATGCAACAAACATACTGACAACGTGATATGCCTTATGTTCCTTCGGTACTGCAAAGTGGAGAGCGGAATGTCCGTTTTAATGTGCTGTCTGTTTCCAATGATTAAGTGTTGGCAGCATAGCTCCAAGGTACTCCCGCACCTGTTCCGGAGTACGCCCCTCTCCGGACATATGTTCAGAAAGAAAATCTATCAGTTCCTCGATGCTTGTGTAGACAAACTTTCCATCGGCATAGCACCATTTGCAGTACTCCTCATTAAACGAGCCGTCCGTCTCCTTGCTTATGGAGGAATCGTCAAGCGGCATTCCGCAGCACTGGCAAATCAGTTTTCTCGGCGAGCCGAGAAGCGTGTTGATGGAAACATCAAACAACTTTGACAGTAGTTTAAGAGTATCCGTATTCGGAACAGTTTCGCCCGTTTCCCACCGCGACACGGCTTGACGGGTAACAAACACCTTTTGGGCAAGTTCCTCTTGGGACAGTCCGTTTTTGGTTCGGAGTTCAAGTATAACGTCCTTTGTGTTCATATATTCATCACCTCATATATATTGTATCACGGTTATTCCGGAAAAGCAAGCAACTCGCTGTTGCGGCATAAAAAACAAAGAGTCCGCAGGTGATTTCCGCGGAGGTTATAATTTAATTCAGCAGTGTGTATTTGCGTTTATATTGATTAAAGAAAATTCTTATTGCATAACAACTTACGAAAATAATGTTTTTATCTTTGAAACAAAGGATTTAGGTTTAATGCCAATTAATTTTCGCGTTGCATCTCCATTTGTATACCCTCGCACTTCAGCTTCCTTTATCATTTTGTCTGCCTTTTGGAGATCACCGAGCTTGCCGATTACAAGCGCGTAATTGGCATACCCAATCCAATAATCAGATGTAGCTTTATCAATCATCGGCAACCCTTTTTCATAGCACTTTGCCGCTTCTTCATAGTCTTCACGCAATATGTAAATTGTTCCCATATTTGTATATGCAGTACCCTCGTTTGGGTTTAATTCAAGAGTTCTTTTATAATATTCGATAGCCTTGTCAGGTAAACCTAAAGCTCTGTAGCATCTGCCTAATTTAACAGTTATATCGGAGTTACTTTTATCCATTTCATACGCTTTAAAAAGCACCTCCAATTCCTTTGCGTAATTTTCCTCCTCATGCAATTTACTTGAGTTTACCAAAAGAGTGATTATTTTCGCCTCCGTAAGCTCTTCACTCACCATATTATCACTCTCATCAAGTGTGTATTTACTTCCACAATATGAACACACACATATATTTCCATGCCTTTTTAATTCGTTTCCGCCACAAGCCACACATTTTAAAATTTTCATATAAATTTCTCCAACGAATCTCTATACCATTTACTTTTTATTTTCAACCCCTAATCGGGCAACATATACTTATCCTTATATTGGTTGAACTCGTCCATAAATTCGGACTTGTCCAGCTTTTTCAGCTCGTTCATATACTCGTGCGTGTCCATGGAGTTTTCCTTAATCTGGATAAGGCACACGGCGATATTGGAGCAGTGGTCGGAAACTCGCTCGAAATTCGTCAGCAGGTCTTGCAGGATAAATCCCAGTTCAATGGTGCAAACGCCATTGCGCAGACGTTCAACGTGGCGGTTTTTAAGCTCGGTGCGCAAACCGTCTATCACGTCCTCAAGCGGCTCTACCTCTTTTGCGAGAGAAACGTCCGTGTTGATAAAGCAATTTATCGTCATATCCAGAATCTCGGTGACGGCTTTAACCATAATCCCGACTTCTTGTTCGGCGGCGGGAGAGAATTTTATCTTCTTTTCGTGCATTTCCTCGGCAGCTTCCTTGATGTTGACCGCGTGGTCGGAAATACGCTCCAAATCGCCTATGGTGTGCAGCAAATTAGATACAATCTGACTGTCGTATACCGACAAATCCTTAGAGGCGACCTTTAATATATACGAACCGATGTTGTCCTCGTAAATGTCAACTGTGTCCTCGTTTTCAACGACTTCACGGGCAACCTTTTCATCAAATTCCGTCAACAAGTCAAGCGACATCAGCAGCGTTTTCTGCGTGAGCTTCGCCATCTTAAACGCTACGTTTTTGCACTGCTCAATCGCTACGGAGGGAGTATTTAGGAAACGCTTGTCCAACATAGGAACTTCGCGTTCCGCGTCTTCGGGATTATCGCGGATAGTAAGGCAAGCGAGTTTTTCAAGCTGCTTGGTAAACGGCAGAAACAGCAGCGTTACCAGAACATTAAAGCAAGTATGAATTATCGCGATTCCCACGGAGCTTAGAGTCTGTTGCATAAACGGCAAATCAATAAACGCATTAACAATGTAAAACAGCGACAGGAACACAATCGTACCAATCACGTTGAAGTAGAGGTGAACGATTGCCACTCTTTTCGCGGACTTGTTCGCGCCGATTGACGAAATCAACGCCGTTACGCAAGAGCCGATGTTCTGTCCGAGAATTATCGGCAGCGCGATTGAATAGGTTATTGTGCCTGTTTGGTTTGAGAGCGTCTGCAAAATGCCAATAGAAACCGAGGAGCTTTGCAAAACGGCTGTAAGCAGCGCGCCCGCCAGTACTCCCAAAAACGGATTGGAAAACATCACCATCACATTGGCAAAGGTTTCGTTGTCTTTCAGACCCTCCGCCGCGCCCGACATCATATTCATACCAAACATCAGAAGCGAAAATCCGAGCATAAGCGTGCCGACGGTTTTCTTCTTGTCCGATTTGGTGAACATTATCATCACTGTACCGATTATCGCAATAATCGGAGTGAACGTCTTCGGATTCAATATCGCGAGGATTCCGCCGCCCTCAATCGATGACAGACTTAAAATCCAGCCGGTGGCGGTTGTTCCGATGTTCGCGCCCATTATCACGCCGATAGCCTGTGAGAGCTTCATAAGCCCGGAGTTTACAAATCCTACCATCATTACGGTCGTTGCCGCTGAGGACTGTATCAGTGCCGTGACTCCCGCGCCGAGAGCCACGCCCTTAAGAGGGTTTGAAGTCATTTTCTCAAGCCAATGTTCCAAACGTCCGCCGGCGAGCTTCTCAAGCGACGCCGACAGCGTGTGCATTCCGAACATAAACACAGCTAATCCACCGAGCATTGCAAGCACATCTTGTATTGTCATAATCAAACTCCCATTTACTGGCAATCTTTCTTTATTGCCGTTTTCGTTAAAATCTTTTTCGTACACTTCTATTATACAGGATTTTTTCGGAAATGTATAGGGGGTTTTGAAAATTTTTCACTTTATTTTCACATTTCGTCCGTTTTTACTTTTGACGGCGGATACGGGTCGGGAACATCAGTCAGTCCTAGCAGATAATCCGCGCTCACGTGGTAGAATTTGGCGAGAGTAATAATGTGTCGTGTTGGAATTTCTTGGTTATATCTCGGATCCTCGTTTTCGTATTTCCATACTTGCTGAGTTGTAGTATTAAGCAACTCAGCAATTTGCTTTTGAGAATATCCGTGTTGCATACGAACAAATCTCAATATCATCGGAATTGTGTTAATTACCATTTAAATATCCCCCTAATAACATTTATAACCTTATAAGGATATTTTAATTCTTATAAGTGGGGTTGACAATTTCCTTTAAAGGTGATATAATATATTTATAATCATTTTAGTTAATTTTTATTCTTAAAGGAATAATAATATGGAGGGTAAATAATGGATAATAATGTAAAACCGCCCGTAAACGCGGCGGCAATGTTCTTCTGCGAAGAGTTTACGGATACTTACACAAAAGGCAACGGCAATGACATCAAGGACGCAAAGAAAATGCTTGCCGACCATATCAAGATTCTCGATAATGGTGAATTAACCGAGCTTGCAGCGTATGCCGCGAACAAAATAGAGGGATACGCAAAAATTTTCGCGATGATTCTTGCCGAGTTGGAAAAACGGTTTAAGACTTAAGGTAAATTTGCTTTTTGCTCAAAAAACCCACGCTTTCCTTGTTGATTTTGCACAAATTTTTATCCGGTACAAAGATTTTTTTATATAAAGTGTAGACATTTGTAAATTTCTGTGATATAATAATAGGTAAGAAAAGGTTACACCGCAAGGAGGCGAGATTATGGGAAATAAAATCATTACCATCACCAGGCAATATGGCAGCGGCGGACGTGAAATCGGTCAGAAGCTCGCGGAGCAAATAGGCGTGGGATTTTATGACAACAAGCTGCTTGATGTGGCGGCGGGCGACAGCGGAATTCACAAGTCGCATTTCGAGGAGAACGACGAGAAACGCTCCAACAGCTTTTTGTACCTGCTCTCCACGACATACGGACAGGGCGGAGTTCCGTTTGATGATACGCTGTTTTTCGCCCAACTGGGAGCAATCCAGAAAATCGCTTCTCAGGAATCCTGTGTGATTATCGGACGCTGCGCCGATTACGCGCTGAGGGATTTCAGCGGCGTGGCAAACATCTTTATCAGTGCGCCGTTTGACGATCGTGTTAAGCGCGCGATCGAGGTCTACGGAATCACCGAAAAGCACGCCGCAGATTATGTAAAGCGTATAGACAAACAACGCACTTCTTATTATAATTATTACACCGACAAGCGTTGGGGAATGCCGCAGAATTATCACCTCTGTCTTGACAGCTCCGCGCTTGGAATTGACGGCTCGGTAGTTCTGCTAAAGCAGTTCCTTGACGATTACTATAATTAAATAGAAAAATTCCCTCGTCTTTCGGCGAGGGAATTTTTTATTCCATTTCCTTCAATGTCTTGTAAATTTGCTGCATTTGCCTATCAGTGGCGGCTATGGTTTCGGCGCACTCC
>CAYZQU010000046.1:0-10427 GCA_964480645.1 uncultured Ruminococcus sp.
GTCCGCGTATCTTCTAAGACCTAACGATACGCGGAAAGACGCTCTGCCCAGCGGCAGTATTCAATTTGTTATATTTATAGTGAACGTCAAAATAAATTTGACGTTCACTATAATTTTAATCCAGTTTTACCTCCTCCTGATTTATATTTGCATACTTATCAATTTCTCTTTGCCAATACTCTATTTTCTTTTCCGTTATTTTATCTCCTTTCCCGGCTTCAATTAAACACTGCTTTCGTTCATCAATAGTACGAATTTGTCCTATTTTTTCACTTTTGCACAATAAAATAAAATTATTAAAATCGCTTGAAACTATAATTTCTTTTTGTGGTTTATCGTGATATACAAAAAAAATCTCACCACATTTTTTTTCTGAAACATTCATTACTATATAATCACCAAAAGAATTCGTTGCTATTGGTAATAACAATTTATCTATTAATTCTTCCCCAAATCCGCATCGCAGAACATTAGAAAATGATAAATTATTATTTTTATCTGTAAATCCATAAAAGCCTGTTATATCTGTTTTTATCTTTTTTGCATTAAGAGTTGTCTTTGGCGTATATCCCCCATTATATTTATATAAGAAAGCTTTATACTGATCCGGTAATTTAATGCCATACTCTGTTTCCATATCGGCTATATTTTCCATTATATCATTATTTGGAAATTTTGATATCAGCATATTAATCATCCTCCGCTATTAATAAATGAGGGACATATTGTTCAAATTTTATTATCCCAATCAGGTGGAATTTTTTAGGTTTTATGTTATTTAATTATAGCATATTTGCTGTAATTTGTCAATACCTGATAAGTATAGTTAAGGTTTTTTCGGGGAAATGTAAAGGTTATTGACAAATTTCGACAGGTGTGGTATAATGAACTTGTCGGTTACTCTCCGGACGTTTTTACGGAAGGAGGTGTAGGTAGATGAACGCCCTTATAACCCTTATAATTACCGTTATGGCTAATGTGATTTCTGATTACATTAGTAAATGGCTCGACGGTAAGAAGTAACAGGTGAGCCAAGCACATATCCAAAAAGCACCCTCCGCAAAGTGACGACTGCGGAGGCTGCTTGATTTTGTGCAGACATTATGATGAATGCCTTAACCCTTATTACACTTTTATTATAGCATACATATTTTGATTTGTCAAGGGTTTTTTGTGAAAAATTTCGCGGATTGCGGAGTGTGTTGACAAATTTCGACAGATTACGCAAATCATCTTGTAAATCCCGCTGTTTTTCCAGTATCCTCGCATCCGACAAGAGAGCCGCTTTTGTCGAATGAATACCCATAAACCTTGCAATTTCCGCCTATACTGAACGAGTTTGTATATGGTGAAAAAAATGTTGAGACAATGCTTTCCTCATTCCATTTGAGCTGGTTGTCCTCAACGGAAAGCGTTCCGCCGAGCGCGCCTTTCGCGGAACAGAAACTCTTCGGTTCGCCTCCTTTGGGGTCGCATACAAGCAATACAGCCGTGTAATTTTCCCGAACAATGGGAGTAAGCTCCTCGGAAGATATTACCCAATTTTCTTTTGAGAATACATAATCCAGAATATTGGCTATTTCGTGCCTGCCGCCCTCGTCGGTCTGCTTCGGAACGGCATACGCGGAGAGATACACATTCCCCTCGAATTCCGCCATATCCATGATGTGATAGTCACAATCATCGCTCTCATAAAGAAAATTACCGATTAAGTTTCCGCTGTGGTTGAGCTTCACAATATTATTTGCGCCGCCTACGCACACCAGATAGCCGTCCCCCAGCCGCACTGCCTTAAGATATGATATGCCGTCGACCTTTGTTTTTTGAAAGCTGAGTTCATTTCCGTTGATGTCGAATTGAGTTAAACACAGATATTCAAAATCGCCATCGCTGAAAACCGCCCAAGTGCCGTCGCCGTTGTCCAGCACGGCACTGATGTGTTCATAATTAAATCCGTGATTTAATTCTCTCTGCCAGAGCTTGTTCCCGCTGTCGTCGATACGCGCGAGCCACCCGTAATCGAGACTATTACTTTTGGAATCCTCGGTCACAACCGACCAATGTGTTCTTTCTCCCCATACGGCAGTGCCTGCGGATGTCATTATGCAGTCTCTGACAGAGAATTCGTCATCGCCCCAGTTTTTGCCAAGAGTGGGGAATTCCGTTTTCCAGAGCGTTTTGCCGTTGCGTTGACATTCCACAATAACTTTGTCCCATTCAAAATATTCCGCTCCGGGTTGGTATTCGTAATTCCATTGGTATTTGATACCGGTGCTCGACTGATTCCCGTCCCAAGTTGCCGCCGAATCCTCGGGAGCAGGTTCTTCCCGGAGAATTTCCACGCCCGGTACGGAGAGCCGAATCACCTCGGCGGGATTATCGCCCGAATGCCGTGTGAGTGTGATATTACGGCTAACCGTTTCGGTGATTGTTTTCACGTTTTCACTTTTCCACTCTGCGGGCGTCTTTTTTCGCGCGGGGAGCATAACGGACATCGTGCCGATACTTACCGCCAATGCCAGACAAGCCGCCACGGGCGCAAATATTTTGAAATTAAAATGCTGTCTGTTATTTTTAATTCCCGATTTTTGCAGAGCGATTTTCTCAATATGCTTTAAGGATTTTTTCGACAAGTTTTTGTCAAGATTATCCGGCATTATTTCGTCAAGCTCATTCAATTCCAAATTACCCAGGATTTCTTCCAATGTATATTTCATAGTTATTTCCTCCAATCATCAAGCCTTTTGCGGAGCTTATCTACGGCGCGGCTCGTCCTCGTATTAACATTTGAAACGGACATTTTCAGACGTTTGGCAATTTCCTTTGAGGATTCGCCCAAGTAAAATTTCCTCAACAGGATTTCACGGTCGGGTTCGTCCAGAGATTTTACCTCGGATAGTACGGCGCGGCGCAGTTCGCGTTCTTCTAAATTGCTTTCCAAAGAAACTCCGACTATATCCGCGCGTATGTCCTCGTCCAACGGCAAGACCGCCGTGTTCCGTCGTGCCAAATCAACGGCATTATGCCGCGCGATAATGCATAGCCACGCTTTTATGCTTCCCTTTGACGGGTCAAATTTATCCAAATCGAGATAAAACTCGCTGAAAACCTCCGCAGCGCAGGCTTCGGCATCGGCGGCGCAAAGCGATTCGGGGAGATTTCGCCGTACAACGGCATAAACCAACCCGCCGTATTGCGCTATAAGAGCCTTTAAGCCTTTTTCCGGATTTTTTTGTAGTAAATCCAACAATTCGATGTCGCTCACCGTATCGCCTCCCGATTTGGTCATCAAGCCTGATTCATCTATCTATGCGTGAGAAAAATAAAAATCTTACAGTTTTCGTGTTTTATTTTTGATAAATTATGCGGTTTAGTGTGCTTTCCTTATTTATAACATTTTTTTAGTTTCCAATTAGCGTTGATTTGAAATGAGCGCAAATTTCTGTAAGGATATTATGTTTGTCTTTATTATAACATAAAAATTTACAATTGCCTATACCAAAAAAATCCCCGTCCGCATTGCAGACGGGGAATGTTTTACTTTTTCTTGACGGAAACCCAGATTTCGGTGTAATAGTTTTCGTCGCTTACACCTTTGGGATATTTGGTCGGCATATCGTACATCTCTATGCAGACATTTTCGTCGAATTCGTAGTTGGTTATTGCGGGAAGCCATTCCGAGAAGATTTTGGTATTTACGTCCTGAAGTGCCTCGGGAGCAGGTCCCTTAATCGGGAACACCGCCCATGTCAGCGCGGGAATCGTCCGAACGGTCAATCCATCGGGAATTTCCATAGCGGGATTGTACAAGTCCGCAATGAGGTATTCAAATTCGCCCTCTCCACCACACTTGATTTCCGACGGGTGAAGATTCACTCCGAACATTCCGCATACAAGATTTCCGTTCTTGAGATTCCCAAGGTCGTTCCAGAATTGAGGAATCTCTTTTTTCGCGTTCTCATAGGTAAATGTCTTCGCCGCTCCGAGAACCGAAAAGCTCTCTTTCTTTACGATTTTGTAATCCATAGTGTAACCGCCTTTCAATAATAGTTGGATTTTCAGCGGCGCAAAAGATTTGATCATTGTTGAATTCTTTTGCACCATAGAGGGCGTAACTCCATGAAATCGGTAAAACGCTTTTGTAAAGCTATCAGGCGAGTCATAACCATATTTAATCGCGGCATCAATTACCTTTAATGTTCCCTCGGCAAGCTCCTCCGCAGCGAGAGCCAGCCTTCGGTTTCTGATATACTCGGAAATTGTGAATCCGCACAGCATACCGAAACCCCGCTGAAAATAAAATGATGAGATATTCACCTGTCGCGCAATATCCTCAACGGAAATATCCTCGGTTAAATTGCGCTCGATATACTCGATTGCCTTACTTATTGCTTTTGTCCATTCCATATTGTTCCGCCTCCTTGCTGTAATTTAAGTATACCATACGAATTATAAATCGTCCCGACTTTGTGTGCTTAGTTTTGTCTTAATCCTCGCGCTAACGCTCGAGGATTCAGCGTTTTTGGCTTTGCCCTGCCCTAATGGCAGGGCAATTTCGCGCTGCGCGCGAAACCGCCAAAAGCCGCGCGTTGATTGATACCGGTAGGTTTTCATAAGTATATTATATCTCGTTTGTCGGATTTTGTCAATCACATCCGAAAATTTCCGCGAAAAGTACTTGACAAATCGAAATTGATATGGTAAAATATAATTATAGAAATGCAGAACGTTCCAAACTACGTTCACAAAAAAGATTTCCCCCGCGGTGCTGTCGCGGGGGCGATTTTTTCAATCCTTTTCAGGCTCACCGAGTTACTTTCTACCATCGAGCCATTTGCTTATGTATCCGGAGATAACATTCGCCATGATGGTATATAGAAATGCAATAAACAATTCCACTTGCGTGCACCCCCTTTCATTAAATGTCCGGGAGTAACCGGCAAGTCCATTATACCATATTTGCCGGATTTTGTCAATCTATGCCGGAAATTTCCGTGAAAAGTACTTGACAAATCCGAACAAACGCGGTATAATATTAAGTGGCGATTTATATTCGCCAAATAATACGATGTTTTCTTTGCCTAACCATCGTAAAAAAACAAGGAGATTTTTTATGCAAAAAAATGAAATTTTCAACGTCAAAAACTTGACAAGACTCGCTCTTGTCGCGGCATTGTATGTGGTTCTTACGCTTGCAATCTACCCGATCGAGTACGGTCCGATTCAGTGCCGAATCTCGGAGATTCTGGTGCTGCTGTGTTTCTACCGCAAGGACTACGCGCCCGCGCTGATTGTCGGGTGTCTGATTGCCAACCTGTTCAGCCCGTACGGATTGTGGGATGTCATCTTCGGTACGCTCGCTACGGCGGTCGCGGTGATTCCGATGTATTATGTCAAGAACGTGTTCCTCGCGGCGATTCTGCCAATTGTAAGCAACGGCATAATCGTGGGAATTGATTTGTATTTGTGCGGAGAACCGCTGTGGTTCAGTATGGGTACTGTCGCGCTCGGGGAGTTGATTGCGGTTGGAATCGTCGGTACGGTGATTTTCAAGTTCATCTTTGAGAAAAATCATGTACTTATGCGGATTATCGGTTCCACACGTAAGACAGAGAAAAAGACTGCGGAGGTCTGATGAATTATTTTATCGAGGGTTTGCAGGGTGCGGGCAAAAGTACCTTGGTTCAGCAATTAAGCAATAAATATCCAGAATTAAAGGTATTTCGCGAGGGTGATTATTCCCCCGTGGAGCTGGCTTGGTGCGCGTATGTAACAGAATCCCAATATGAGGAAATTCTGAAGAAATATCCGGATATCGAGGACGAAATCAAGTCGAACACATTTCCGGAGAATGACAGGAAAATTATTTGTTATACACAAATAAGAACAGACAATTCCGCGTTTTACAAGGAGTTGGAAAAATACGAGATTTATAATGGAAATCTCGGAATTACGGAATTTGAAGATGTTGTTCTTTCCAGATTCAAAAAATGGAATGGCGATAATCAGATTTTCGAGTGCTCGATATTTCAGAATATAATTGAAAATTTGATGCTCTATCTGGAACTGTCAGATGAAGAAATAATGCGGTTTTATGCAGATATTGCCGATACCCTTTCCGATAAAAATTACAGAATAATCTATCTTGATGTGGAGAATATCCGCTCCGGTATTGAAATGATAAAGCATGAGCGCGTCGATGATAATGGGAACGAGGTGTGGTTTTCAGCTATGATTCAGTATATCGAAAACGCTCCTTACAGCAAAAGTCATGGGTTGAATGGCTTGAGCGGACTTATCACACACCTCCAACGAAGAAAAGCATTGGAGCGCGAAATTATAAGTAGGTATTTCGACGAAAACACGATAGTTCTGCGTTCAAAACAATATGATTTTTCGTCATTAAAGATTGTCTGAATGCAGAAATGGGGAGGTAATATTACCTCCCCATTTCGTTCATTTCCCTTTGGATTTCCTCCGCGATTTCCAGTGGTCTGCAGTCATCGTATTCATCGGTATCGGTGTTTTGTATGATATAGTCTATACATTCGCGGACCTTTTCATATTCCTCCATTTCATATAGAACCTCCATCATACAAGACTTGATTTCCAGCTTCTCATAAAGGTTTTCTTCCTGTTCAAATGCCATTTTAAGAAGTTCCAAGCCCTCATAGTATCTACCTTGATCCAAAATGTACAGTGCTTTGTAGAATTTTCCGTTCATTTTTCCTCCGAGTTTTCCAGAAATATCATTCCCTTTTGCGCCTGGGAATGCTCATCACAATGCTTTATTCGATACAATTTACCGTCCTTTACAAAATTAGAGCCTGTCTGGTGGAAGTCAAACACCACATTATTTTTAACACACACCTCGCGTATCCGACGAACCCAGTCGAAATTGCAGATTCGCGCACCCTCATAGGACTCTCCGCCAACGGACACCTGTTCGATTTTTCCGCTTTTGAGATAGTTATCCAGTTCCACATATTCCAAAATCGGCGCGACAAAAATCACTTTATGGCGGATTTTCGCGTTCAGTAGAATCGGTAATCTTAAGTCCGCCATTTCCTGATTCTCACAGCTTACCGCGATTACCACATTATCCCAGCCCTCGCCCCAATCCTCGGGAACGCACTCCGAAAACCGCGCGATTCGCTTTGTTGGAATCAAAAAAGTAACATCATTGCGTATACGAATCATATCCCAAGCCTCATCGCGCCACTCGTCTGCTTCTTCAATAAAGAAGTCGGACGTAAAGCAAGAACCAAGAACCGCTCCGGGAGGGACTTTGTATTGTCCATGACGGTCTTTTTTAATCGGATTGTTAAAGCTGGTTTTGTTTCTGACAACCACACCCGCGTTTCTGTCGCGGATAGCGTCAAGATAGTAGACGTAACAGTTCTTGCAGCCGGGACTGCACCGATGACAGCCATGCCATGGATTCCACTGAAAGCTGCCCATAATTTACAAATCTTCGGGTTTATATACGCGCAAAACCTCGTTTTTCGACTTCTCGAAAACATACAATCTCCCGCATTTCGGACATCTCCAGACATTATAGTCGTTCATTTGCGCCAAGTCTATGGTATCTATGACGTCCTTTTCGAGAATTTCGTTCATACGTCCGTCGGAAAACACAGTGTATTCGATGTCGTTTGGAATTTCTCCGTTCCACATATCGTTACCGCATTTACATAATAGATGCATAATTTTTTACCCTCCAACCGCACACGCCGCGCAAGTGTATCTTGCGCGGCGTAGTTTATGGGATTATTTCGCGTAATCCACCGTTCTGCTTTCTCTTATCATATTGACCTTGATTTGTCCGGGGTAGTCCATTTCATTTTCAATGCGTTTGGCAATTTCTCGCGCGAGGACTTTCATATTGTCATCATTGACTTGCTCAGGTTTAACCATAATACGGACTTCACGCCCCGCCTGAATTGCGAACGACTTCTCAACTCCGCTGTAAGAATTGCAGATGACCTCGGGATTTTCCTTATACTTTTTGCAGACATCAACGCCAATCTGAACGTGAGAGCCTTCGATTTCGTGGTCTAGAGCCTTTCCGATGTCGTGCAACAAACCTGCGCGACGTGCCAAAGCCGCGTCCACGCCAAGCTCGCTTGCCATAATCCCCGCGAGGTGAGCTACTTCAATGGAGTGGTCAAGAACATTCTGACGGAACGATGTTCTGTATTTAAGACGTCCAATAAGACGCACTAGCTCATGATTGAGACCGTTGACATTTGTTTCCAGAACGGCGCGTTCGCCCTCCTGCTTTATGCGTAACTCTACCTCGCGGCGAGCCTTTTCAACGGTTTCCTCGATTCTCGCCGGGTGGATTCGTCCGTCTTGAATCAGGCGTTCCAGAGCGATTCGCGCAATTTCACGCCGAACATGGTCGAAGCAGGACAATGTGATTGCTTCGGGCGTATCGTCTATGATTAAGTCCACGCCTGTTAACGTTTCCAGCGCGCGGATATTACGTCCCTCGCGTCCGATAATTCTGCCCTTCATTTCATCATTCGGAATAGCGACAACCGATACTGCCGATTCGGACACGGTATCCGCCGCCAGACGTGAAATTGCCAGAGAAATGTACTTACGCGCCTTTTCATCGCACTCGTCTTTGATTTTCTGCTCGTAAGCGGCGATTTTCACTGCTTTTTCGTGATTCAGTTCACTGTCTAGCATATTCAGCAGATGTTCTTTTGCCTGATCCTGTGTAAATCCGGAAATTCTTTCCAGAATCTCCATTTGTCCGTTTTTCAGCTTTTCTGCCTCAACGATTTTCTCGTCGGCTCTCTTGTGCTTTTGCTGAAGCTGTTCCTCCAGCTTCTCCATTTTGTCGGTCTTTCGGTCGAGAGTTTCCTCTTTTTGAGCGATTCTTCGTTCGCTTCGTGAAACCTCACCTCGACGTTCCTTAAGCTCTTTTTCAGCATCGGATTTCATTCTGCTGATTTCCTTTTCGGCGTTGGTTCTCAGCGCGTAGATTTCATCCTTTGCTTCAACAAGCGCGGTTTTCTTGACCTGCTCCGCTTTTTCGCCGGCTTCCTCAATAATTCGCGCCGCCTCTTTCTCGGCAGATTCGAATTGTGCCTCGGCGGTCTTTATACGGTTCTTGATTCCCTGCTGAAAGCAGATGAATCCCGCGACCACCGCGCCGATGATCAGACCCGCAATGCCTATGATGACTGTAACCCAGATTGGCATTGTGCTTCCCCTCCTTATTTTAATCCGTCCGTCTTCGCGGACAGTCAATAATTCGGCGGAATAATTATACGATTTTCAACATACGTCTTCGATAGGAATACGTCAAAAACGGCGAATTCGACGAATCTGCTCGCAGGCATAATTCCCCCATCGCCAAAATGCCCTCCTTATGCGGTCTTTTGTATTTATAGTATTTTGAACCTTTGACCAAAATATATATTGGAAAATTTGTCTATTGTGACAAATCCACTGAAAAAGTATTGCCAAGGTATTCGGTTCAACATAAAATAAAGCGCTTGCCGCGCAGAAATAAAAAGGAATGTAAAATTTATGGATTTCTCCCTAATCGTACATTATGCCGCCACAACGTTATATAAACATAGCATCATAAACGTCAAAGCCATTCATATTAAATAGCCTATTTTTATTTTACTACATTTTTACCAAATTGTCAAGCCTTATATATAAATTTTTTTGTCAACTTTGTAAACAAACACACTCGATTCGGGACAAAAAACAGTGATTTCCGCTAATTTTTACTGATTTTAAGGCATTTTCTATAAAAATGTGTTGATTTTCAGATAAAAATATGGTAAAATATTATATGTTGGGTTTTCATGGATTCTCAATCTGTGGATTATACGAACTGTAATATTTTCGCAAAATATTTAAAAAGAGGAAACACTATGCCGGAAAGATTTACCAATCAATATCTTATGGGAGCGCTTGCCAAGGAGATTTCCAGGGTTATAAAGGGTAAGGACGAGGCGCTGCTGATTGTGCTGACGGGACTATTGTCGGGCGGACACGTGCTTATCGAGGACGTTCCCGGCGTTGGAAAGACCACCCTCGCTATGGCGTTGGGAAAGGCAACGGGTCTGGCATTTCGGCGCGCGCAATTTACCCCGGATGTTATGGCGTCCGACATCACGGGATTCACAATGTTCAACAAGGACACGGGTAAGTTTGAATATCGCGCGGGAATGGCAATGACGAATATTCTTCTCGCGGACGAAATCAACAGAACGTCTCCGAAAACGCAGTCAGCGTTGTTGGAGGCGATGGAGGAAAAGCGCGTTACCGTGGACGGCGTTGTCCATAGGCTTCCCGCCCCGTTTATGGTAATCGCCACGCAGAACTCACAGGGTTATGTGGGAACATTCCCACTGCCTGAGGCTCAGCTTGACCGCTTTATGCTTAAAATAAGTATG
>CAYZQU010000047.1:0-5852 GCA_964480645.1 uncultured Ruminococcus sp.
GGTTTTTCAAAATTTGCCTTTCCGAAAAACAGTTCTGCTTCACTTCCAAAATGTTCGTTTTCAAACGGAAGGGTAATCTTCTCTGAATTGTCCAAAAACTGCGGACCTATCCCCCTGCCCGCAGGACGGTTAGGCGCTCCGCTATAATTTCCCTTATCGGAATTTTTGGGCTTCTCCTCAACAATAGACACAGTTTCGGGAGGTTTTTCGTTCTCTTGACGTATGTATTCATTTACATTCATCTCGTTCTCGGAAGTGAACTCAACATGAAGAACACGGTCAAAAAAGCCCTTGATAAACGTCTCGATTTTCTTGTCAACGCTCATTCCTTTCAGAATTTCCACACCGCCGGATTTCAGAGTAATTTCACATTCCGAATCATCGCAGGAAATATCTGCGCCGTCCAAATATCCATTTACCAGCGCGTTTTTACTTTTGATGAACTCAATAATATCATATATATAATCCTGAGTGAACAAGCTGGAATGATATTTCGGATAAACGGTCGCGGAAACGCCCAACTTCTCCGAAATCAGCGCGGAAGTGTTTATAAGTTCTCTCATTGGAATAACCTCATCCAACTCCAGATTGATGTTCAGGTCATTCAAAGAGTTTCTGCGCGCGATTTTAAGAACTCTCCCTCCCGCAACCGACGGGGCAAACTCTATATTTTCAAATATCTCGGACAGCGTTCCAGACATTTTTATTCCTCCTACAACAAATCAATTTCCTTTTTAAGCTCCTCAAGTATCCTATTCTCGGGAACCTTCCGCAGAATCTCACCCTTGCGGAAAATAATCCCCTCTCCGACTCCTCCCGCAACGCCAATATCCGCCTCACGAGCCTCCCCCGGACCGTTCACGACACACCCCATAACCGCGACTTTAATGGGCTTGTCCACATCTCTCAGCATATCCTCGACTTGATTCGCAAGCGTGATTAAGTCGATTTTGGTTCGTCCGCAGGTCGGGCAGGAAACAATTTCCACGCCCCCGCCGATTCCGCACGCCTTGAGAATATCCCTAGCCGCGTATATCTCCTTTACCGGGTCGGCGGTAAGCGATACGCGTATTGTGTCACCGATTCCGTCGCACAGCAGAGATCCAATACCCACCGCAGATTTAAGTATTCCCATACGCTCCGTTCCCGCTTCAGTAACTCCCAGGTGCAGCGGATAATCGGTCTGCCGCGCCAATAGCCGATACGCGGCAATCATAAGCCTAACATCGGATGACTTAATACTGATTACAATGTCATCAAAATCACAGTCATTCAACAACTTTACATGATTCATTGCGCTTTCTACCAATGCTTCGGGTGTGGGACTTCCGTATTTTTCCAGCAGATTTCTCTCCAGTGAGCCGCTGTTTACGCCTATTCTTATAGGGATTCCGCGTTTTCGGCACGCGTCCGCGACAGCTTTTACATTATCCGCGCCGCCGATATTTCCGGGGTTTATGCGGATTTTATCTACACCCGCCTCCGCGCACGCCAACGCAATTTTATAATCAAAATGAATATCTGCGACAATCGGCACGGAAACCGAGTTTTTCAGCGCAGAAATCAATGCCGCGTCCTCAACTCTCGGCACTGCCGCGCGAATTATCTCACAGCCTGCTGATTCCAATTCCCGCGCTTGTTTGACACTCTCCGAAATATTCTCGGCGGGAACATTCAGCATTGACTGCACATAAATTTTTCCGTCCCCAAGCGTCAATCCGCCAACCTTAACGGTTTTTTTCATCAAAATCCTCCCGTGAACAATTTCGTTATGTCATTAAACGTAACCACCAGCATTAACAGCATCATCGCGGCAAAGCCCACAAAATGAACCATTCCCTCCACCTCGGGCTTTACGGGTTTGCGGCGGATAAGCTCCACAATCAAGAACACAAACCGCGCTCCGTCCAACGCGGGAATCGGCAACAGATTGAACACCCCGACATTTATCGTGATAAGCGACACGATGTTCATAAAATCGGAGAACGTATAATTTGACACAGCATCGGTAATTACCGCGCCCACACCGATTGGTCCCGACAAATCATTCAGACCGTATTTTCCGCGAACCATATCAACGAGAATCATTATAATCAGCCGTGCCGTGGAACAGCTTTCGCGCCAGCTTTGCTTTATCACATTCCCGAAATTTTTCTCCAGCCGATAGACCTTAAAGTCAAAATACACACCCGTAGAACCGTCCTCACGCTCCATTGTCATAAACTCAACGTCTTTAAGTTCAACCTTTTCGCCGTTTCTGCGAACAACAAAATCATACACGAGATTTCCTTTGTCATTCTTGCGGTCACTGCTTTGCAGCTTGTAGCTCACATCAGAGAGTGAGAATATCGGCAGCCCATCAATGCTTAGAATCTCATCATTTTCCATCAGATACTGACTTGAAACGCTCTGTTCCTGAAACACCGCAATCGTTGTAGAAGCCATCGCCTCGGAGGTACACAGCGAAATAAGCACAACGATAAAACCGAGAATCAGATTCATCAGCGGTCCGGCAAGAATCACAATCATTCGCTGCCAGACGGGTTTTCGGTTGAACGCGCGGGGATTAACCTCCTCAACCGTGTCCTCCTCGGAATATCCGCCGTCCTCGCCCTCAAACGAGCAAGAACCGCCAATCGGGAACGCGCGGATAACATATTCCGTTTCTTTGCCCTTTTTGCGCAAAATCACGGGTCCCATTCCCAGCGCGAATTCCTTGACATAGATTCCGCACGCTTTCGCGGCAATGAAATGCCCGAACTCGTGGAGCAGTATGATAAAACAAAAAACCAGAATCGCAATAACTATCGGCATATTTCCTCCAAATTAACTAAATTTTTCTAAAATATATTCCTCCGACGCTTTTTGTGTTTCCAATAAATCCGAAAGAGTCGGATTTTCCACAAATTCCATATCGGAAAGCGCGCTGTTTACAGCTTCGCCAATATCCAAAAAACGAATTTTGTCGTTCAAAAACAGCCTTACTGCTGCTTCATTTGCGCAGTTTACAATGCACGGAGCGTTCCCGCCCTTGGAAATCGCGGACTTCGCGGCGGCAAGACAAGTGAATGTTTCCTCATCGGCACGCGCGAACGTCAGTTCTCCGACATCAAACAGCGAGAGCCTCTTCGCGGGGCAAGGCAGACGCTTCGGATAGGTCAGCGCAAGCTGAATCGGAATCCGCATATCCGCACTGCCCAACTGAGCGATTATCGCGCCGTCCTCGAATTCCACCGCCGAATGGATTATGCTCTGCCGCTGAACCACGATATCCACCTGTTCCGGCAAAGCACCAAACAGCCAGACCGCCTCAATCAGTTCCAGACCTTTGTTCATTAAAGTCGCGCTGTCGATGGTTATTTTCGCGCCCATAGTCCAATTGGGGTGTTTAAGAGCCTGCTCCTTAGTAATATTCTCCAGTTCGGAGCGTTTCATTCCAAAGAACGGACCTCCCGAAGCGGTAAGTATTATCTTTGAGAATCGGTTCTCCCCCGCGCCCATTAAGCACTGAAAAATCGCGGAGTGTTCGCTGTCAATAGGCAGAAGTTCTATCTTGCGGCGTTTTACTGCGTCCATAACGAGATTTCCGCCCGTAACAAGGGTTTCCTTGTTCGCGAGAGCTACATCATTCCCTGCCTCAATTGCCGCCAGTGTTGGCATAAGTCCCGCCATTCCAACTATGGAGTTCACAACTTTACCACACGGAAGTGCCGCCAGTTCACATATACCCTCCGCTCCGCAGAGTATTTTAATGTCTGTATCGGCAAGACGGGTTTTCAGTTCCCCATAATATTTTTCGTCTGAAACCGCAACATATTCGGGTAAAAACTCTCGCGCCTGCTTTTCGAGAAGCTCGACGCTCTTATTCGCGGACAAAGCCTTCACCCTTATATTATGCGCGCGACAGACGTCTAATGTCTGCGTGCCGATTGACCCGGTAGACCCGAGTAGCACAATATCATTCATAATTACCCTTTCTCGCGCATCTGAACAAGCTTTCTTACTATATCCTCGCGATTTTTCGCAAGCTTCATAAACCTCGGAAGATGATCGGACTGTGTTTTCATCGGATCGCGTTTTTCACGAATATCCGCTCCAAGATATTCAATAAGATAGTCAAGATGTTCCGGGTTAAGCGCCCAGACATACTTTCCCTTAAATTCTCCGGAATACCACAGTTCAAAACCGAAAAACGGTTCGCTTGTGTTATGAATCTCAGCGGAAAAATACGACCCATTTTGTACCTGAACACGCTTAACCCGCTCTGACATCACAGCCCCACACTCGGGACAAGTTACGTGAGCCGCACCGCAGTTTCCGTATGACGTAACCTCTTGCCGAAAGTACTTTCCGCAGCGTTTGCAGTGCGCGTGGACGCTCTCGCGATAATCTGTAAGGCTTTTCTCCTTAACACTTCCGCAATGAAAACACTTGAAATGCGCCCCGTCATTGACCGTTACCACGCCTTTACCGCCGCATTCGGGGCATTTCACATAGATTCCAGTTGTTTTGGATACCGAATACACAGTAAAGCTACAATACGGAAAATCGGTAAAGCGTTTCATAAAGTTCTCTCCTCTTGAATAAAATCACCCATTCACACATATGAATGGGAAGATTTCATATTATTGCATTATTGGTGAAACAAAACTAAATACAGCGAATAAAAACGGAGCGACAAACAAAACGCTGTCAAATCTGTCCAGCACCCCGCCGTGTCCGGGCATCAGGTTTCCAAAATCCTTGACATTGTATTGCCGCTTGATTACGGAAGCGGACAAATCCCCAAGAACGCCCACTCCGGAAGCGAGCATTCCAATCGGAATCAGCACGGCATAGTTCATCTTAACCTCACTCGGAAGCAGCAGATTATACACCAGACACTGAATTGTAACGACAATCCCGACAGTCACGATTCCGCCGATTAATCCTTCTACCGTCTTTTTGGGACTGATTTCGGGACAAAGCTTGTGCTTTCCGAAAAACGTCCCAATAAAGTACGCGCCCGAATCACCGAACCACGCGCAAAACAGCGCATACACAATCATAAACACGCCGGGCATATACCCGTCCGGAATCGCCGGGGAAAATCTCAGCAGAATGATACAACTAAGCGATGTAGGAATTACCAGTGCCGCGCCGCCACAAGTTGCTACATTCTCAAAGGTGACGGTCTTGTGGTTGAACAGCATTATCGACAGCAAGACAACCACATACAACAAAAACACCGGCGCACGAAATCGAATAAACACAGGCATACTTACCATAAACGGAACAAACGCCGAAAAAATCACGCAAAATCCCGTCAACAGCTTGTGTTTGTTGCATTTCACCGCGTGGATAAGCTCCCATGTTCCGATTGCGCTTATTATCGCCAGTACCGAAGCATACAAAATTTTATTATCGAAAATTAATACGGTCACGCCAACAATGATTCCAATCAGCGCGGAAATAATTCTTACAAGCATAAATTTACCCTCTAGATTCCGCCAAACCTGCGGGAACGCCCCGCATACTCGTTAATGGCGCTTTCTAGGTCTTTCTTTGTGAAATCCGGCCACAACACGTCCATAAAAACAAACTCCGCATACGCCGCCTGCCAGATTAAAAAATTGGAAAGTCTTTGCTCTCCGCTTGGTCGGATAACCAAATCCAACGGAGGCATTTCAGCAGTGTACAGAAGCTTCTCCAAATCGGATTCGGTAATATCATCGGGGGCGAGCTTTCCCGAAACGCATTGTTCCGACAGAATTCTCGCCGCGCGGCAAATTTCCGCGCGTCCTCCGTAATTCAGCGCGATTCCGACAATGAACCCCGTATTGTCCTTGGAGGTTTCCATAATGTAAATAAGC
>CAYZQU010000047.1:5862-10102 GCA_964480645.1 uncultured Ruminococcus sp.
ATATCCTCATCAAACGCCGAAATATCACCCAAAATGATGATGCGGATATTCTCCTTTGCCGATTCGCGAATATCCTTGATATACCGTCTCAGCAAATCCATAATGCCCTTGACTTCGTCTGCGGGGCGACTCCAATTCTCGGTGGAGAATGCGTAAAACGTCGCGCATTCGATTCCCAGCTCACGACACCAGTTTATGGTCTTCTTAAACACCGCCGCACCCTGATTGTGCCCAAAATTTCGCGGCATCATACGTTTTTTCGCCCAACGCCCGTTGCCGTCCATAATGAATCCGATATGTCGCGGAATAGATGTATTTTCCATCAGATTGACATTATTTCCTTATCCTTAGCCTCGCCGATTTTGTCAATTTCCTCGATAAACTTATCGGTCAGCTTCTGGATATTCTTTTCGGCTTCTTTAACATCGTCCTCGGTGATTTCGTTTGCCTTTTTCTTCGCCTTGATTTTGTCCATTCCATCGCGGCGAACATTGCGAACGGCAACCTTACTCTCCTCACAGATTTTGCTGACCTGCTTGCAAAGCTCTTTTCTGCGGTCCTCGGTAAGCTGCGGAAACGCAATTCTTAATACGCGCCCGTCGTTTGTGGGGTTAATTCCGAGGTCGGAAGCCTGAATCGCCTTTTCAATCACCTTAAGCTGAGACGCGTCATACGGCTGAACCACAAGGATTCTCGCCTCCGCCACAGACACGGAAGCCATCTGATTAATCGGTGTGGGAGTGCCATAGTATTCCGCCGTAATTTTGTCCAGAACCGTGGGATTAGCCCTGCCCGCGCGGATAGTGCCCAATTCGCTTTCAAGAGCCTTAATACACTTATCCATTCTTGCCTTTGTATTATCAATAATTTCTTTCATTGATTTTCTCCTTTATGAATCTCTGTGCTTAGTAACCAAAGTACCAACGGTTTTTCCCATAACCGCGTCATAGATGTTATCGGGACGGTCGAGATTAAAAACGATAATCGGGATATTGTTTTCAGTGCATATAGCGGCAGCGGCACTGTCCATCACCTGAAGCCGCTTTACAAGCACCTCATGGTATGTGATGACATCGTATTTCACCGCGTCATTGAACTTTTTCGGGTCTTTATCGTAAATTCCGTCCACCATTGTTGCCTTGAGAATGATATTCGCCTTAAGTTCCGCCGCGCGAAGCGCCGCTGCACTGTCCGTTGAGAAGAACGGATTTCCCGTTCCACAGCCGAAAATCACAATTCGGTTCTTTTCTAAATGCCGCAATGCTTTTCCGAGAATGAACGGCTCGGCAACCTGCTGCATTGTAATCGCGGTCTGAACGCGCACAACTGCACCCATACTCTCCAGAACATCCGCGACAGCAAGCGCGTTCATTGTAGTTGCCAACATACCGATGTGGTCGGCTCTTGCACGGTCAGAGCTTGTAGAGCTTCGCCCGCGCCAGAAATTTCCACCGCCGACAACGATTCCTATCTGCGCTCCCGAATCCGCCGCTTTTTTTATGCTTCGGCAGATATTCTCCACCGTCGGAAAATCCAATCCCTGACCCTTTTCTCCCGCAAGCGCCTCTCCGCTCAGTTTCAACAGAACGCGCTTATACTTTGGTTTCATCTCGCTCATCGACTCACCCCCGAAATCAGTAATCCAATACTCGAATTCTTACCGGAACTCCAAATTCTTCGGGCAGTCCCGCGCACTTATTCCGCACATCTTTTTCACGCATAACATCTGTAACGAACGCCAGTTCCCTATCGTTTGAACCCTTTGTTGAAAGATATTTCACATCACCGAAAATCTCTTTAACGGTTGTCTTTGCGGACTCGGAATCCTTAACCGGAAAGCGGATATAATTCGCACATGTGAACTCCTCAAACGAACGAATAAACGTTTGTTCACTATCAACCCACGTAAGCGAACGGCTGGTATCGGAATGTTTCACTGCGGAAACAATATCTGAAACCACCGCAGAAGCGGTGGGAAGTTTACCCGCGCCCTTTCCGTAGAACACAACATCTCCGGTCGCGTCACCGCGCACGAGAATCGCGTTAAACACGTCGTTTACCCCCGCCAACTGGCTTTCATCCATAATAACCGCTGGGAACACACCAATAGAGATTTCATTTTCGTTTTCGCGGCGCGCACAGCCAATAAGCTTGATTTTCGCGTTGTAACTATCAATGTAGCTTACGTCATCGAGCGTAATCTTAGTAATGCCCTCAGTGTGGACGCTTTCGGGATATACATGCCGCCCGAATGCCAACGACGCGAGAATGCATATTTTTCGACACGCGTCAATACCCTCGACATCGGCGGTTGGATTACGTTCCGCGTATCCAAGCTCCTGCGCGGTTTTCAATGCCTCATCAAACCCGATTCCGTCACGAATCATCTTGGTAAGAATGAAGTTTGTAGTTCCGTTGAGGATACCCGCAATCGCGTCTATCTCATTTGCTTCCAGACAAGTGTGAATCGGCTTAATAATAGGGATTCCCCCGCCTACGCTCGCTTCAAAAAAGAAATTAACACCCTTCTCCTTAGCGATTGCGAGAAGCTCCGCGCCCTTTGCGGCAACAAGCTCCTTATTGGAAGTAACAACGCTTTTTCCCGCTGACAACGCTGATTTCACGAAATCATACGCCGGTTTAAGACCGCCGATTACCTCGCTGACAACGCTGACCTCCGGGTCATTCAAAATCACGTTGAAATCCTTAACGAACTTATCCGCGTAAGGACTGTCGGGAAAATCCCGAACATCGAGAATATACTTGATATCAAGCGGCTCACCCGCCTTTTTCTCGAGGTTCTCCTTATTTTTATAGAAAACCTCTACGGTTCCCGAGCCTACCACTCCATAGCCTAAAACGGCTATTTTTGCCATAAAATAACATCCCTTCTATCTATATTTACACTTATATAATTTATTATAGCACATCACGGAATTTTTTTCAAGAGCTTATCGGAAAAAACTTTCAATTTCTTCAATAATCTTATTTCCGGCGTTATCCCAAGCCATTATAAAGACTCCGCTCCAAATATCACAGCCCATTGTTACGCGGATTCCGTCAATGTTCAGTTCAAACGCAACGGAATCCATATTTAGCCCGAATTTATCATCCGCTTTGAGCCGTTCGCCAAAATACTTTTCAAGTGAATTCAGCGTTATGGTTAAATCATCTGCAGTAAGCCCCGAATTATCCAATGTCAGGAATCCTGAAGCCGTCTTGCTCTTTACCCAAGCCATCAGTCCTTGACCTCTGTTCTATCGTTATTGACGCACTTTTTAAGCGTAATCAAAAGCAGAACGATTCCCACACCCGTGAGGATATGCCCAATACCGGCGATTCCCGATATTGCCGCGCTTGCGCCCTTGGAAAGCTCCAGACCGAGAACCTCAGTTACACCGCGAACAACCAACATTATCCCGGTCAACGGAACACCCGTGTTGTAAACCGCCCGAAACGTCTTGAAAAGCTTTTCACCCGAAAAGTCGTTGTTACGCATAAACAGCGCGATTATCAGATACACAAACATTCCCAGCATAAAGAAATGAGCATGTACTTTTCCGAGCGTGGTATTGCCCGTGAAGTTGTTATATTTTGTAAATTCGCGGTAGAACACTCCGCCGCACATCGCCAGAATCGCGTAAACCAGCGCGTAATTCAAGCACTTTTTCATTACTGAATCTTCCTTTCAAAAAATACCGTCTTATCGTCCTTGGGATTCCAGAACCGAAAACGAACCTCCGCGCCCTTTTCCTCCCACGATTTTCTAAACTCCTCAGCGTCTTCGGAATCGTCCTCGGCGAGAATCATCTCCGCCGATTTTTCAGCAACCGACTTTCTATCGGCAAGCATACTGCCGCCCCAGCGCAGCTCCTCTCCAAGGAAAACCGCCGCGCTGCAAAACTCATTTTTCAGAATCCCCGCAAGGGTATCGCAAAACTCCTCAAAATCTTCTTGGATCAAGTAGTAATGCGCATGCCACTCGGGACCAAAAAACAGTGAAATTTCGTCCTGCAAATCAATAAACATTGTTCTGTCGCTGTACGGATTTGGAACTTTCACGCAAATATCGTTTCCCTCAAGGTACTTAAATTCTTCCTCGTCATGACGATGAACCTCATATTTTACGTTAAGCCCCTCCAAAATCGCGCGGATTTCGTCCAGCTTATCCAAAGACTCGAATTCGTCCATAGTCTCCTCCTAAAAACGCGGCAAAAACACCCCGCTTTTGCCGCGTTAA
>CAYZQU010000048.1:0-2130 GCA_964480645.1 uncultured Ruminococcus sp.
CACGCGCAGCGTGTGCGTTTTCGGATTTGCTTTCAAGATAAGGAGGATATTATGAGTGTAATTGAAAAGGCAAGAGAACTTGGCAAGGCAGTACAGGCGGACGCACGGTACAAGGAGTATATCCGCGCAAAAGAGGTCAATGACGGCGATGAGGAGCTTCAGAACCTTATCGGGGAGTTTAACCTGATTCGTCAGAATCTGGCGATGGAGTCCGACAAGTCGGAGGACGAAATAGACCACGAGAAGGTAAAGGACCTTACAGCCAAAATGCACAAGGCGTATGAGGACGTGATGTCCAACGAGAATATGGCGGCGTTTACTATGGCAAAACAGGGCATGGATAAGCTGATGAGCGAGATCAACGTGATTCTTACGTATTGCGTGGAGGGCGAGGACCCCGATACCTGTCCGTCCGAGCCGCCTCAGGCGTCCTGCTCGGGAAGCTGCAGCACCTGTGGCGGCTGCGGCTGATAAGTTCGAAAAATGTAATCAAGGAGCAGTGAAATGGCTGATAACGAAAAGCTCTCTCCGATGCTGGAGCAATACCGCCAGATTAAGGAACAGTATGACGGGTATATTCTGTTTTTTAGGCTTGGAGATTTCTATGAAATGTTCTTCGACGACGCTGTTACTGTGTCACGCGAATTGGAGCTTGTGTTGACTTCGCGCGCCGGGTCGCCTATGTGCGGAGTGCCGTTTCACAGCGCCGAGATTTATATTAAAAAGCTGATTGACGCGGGATACCGTGTGGCAATATGCGAACAGCTTTCCGACCCGCACGCCTCAAAGGGCTTGGTTCAGCGCGGGGTAATTCGTCTGGTGACAGCGGGTACGGTTATCGAGGCTTCAATGCTCTCCGAGGACGAGAATAACTATATTACCTCGATTTATAATTCGGAGGACGGCACGGGACTTGCGTTCGCGGATATTTCCACGGGAGAGGTTCATGTATTCCAGAAGACCGGGAAAAACCGTGAGCAGGAGATAATCGCGGAATTATCGCGCTTTCACCCCGTGGAGCTGCTTATAAACCGAGATATGCCATGCCTTAAAGAGGTTTCGGATTTTATTTCGGAAAAGCTCTCGCGATGTGTTTGCGAGATGACAGACGAGGAGAATTTTGACAATTCGGATTTATCTGTAATTACCAATCAGTTTGAGGATAAGAATAGTGTTGAACAGCTTGGAATCGGCTCTATGCCGTTGGCACAGAGGGCTTTGTGCGCACTGTTCCGCTATGTGGGGAACGCGCAGAAAGCGACCGTTAAGCGGTTCGTGGAGATTACCCCGCATAGGGACGACGAGTTTATGGGTCTGTCGCTGACGGCGCGGCGTAATCTGGAGCTTACTGAAACAATGCGCGCGAAAGAGAAACGCGGTTCGTTGTTGTGGGTATTGGACAAGACTGTTACCGCGATGGGAAGACGGCGGCTTCGTACATGGGTGGAGCGTCCTTTGCGGAGTCACACGGCGATTCTTGACAGGCTGAACGCCGTGGAGGAGCTTACTTCCAATTCGGCGGTATTGGGTGATATTCGCGAGGCACTGAAATCCGTTTACGACCTCGAGCGGCTGATGTCGCGCGTGATGTATAAAAACGCGTCTCCGCGCGATATTTACGCTCTCGGGAAGACTTGTTCGGGACTTCCGCTGCTGAAATCGGCTCTTAAAGGGTTGAATTCGCGACTGCTTGTGGAACTGAATAACGATATAAGTGAGCTTTCCGAGGTTGCGCATTTGGTGGAAAATTCCATTGTGGAAGAACCGCCGATTACGCTTAAGGACGGCGGTGTAATCAAGAGCGGCTTTAATACGGAGTTGGATCGTCTCCGCGAAATTTCTGGCGGCGCTCAGGGAATCCTGAAAGAAATCGAGCAGCGCGAGCGCGACGCTACGGGAATCCGCACGCTGAAAGTCGGCTACAACCGCGTTTTCGGGTATTACATAGAGGTTTCAAAGAGTTTTGCCGGACAAGTTCCGGAGAGTTATCAGCGCAAACAGACTCTTACCAATGGCGAGAGATATATAACCGAGGAGCTTAAAAGGGTAGAGGGCGAGATACTCGGCGCAAACGAGCGTATTCTCGCAATGGAGCAGGCTATTTTCGCGGAGGTGCGGGATTTCATCGCG
>CAYZQU010000048.1:2140-10030 GCA_964480645.1 uncultured Ruminococcus sp.
CGACAAAACTCACCGAAATTCAACAGACAGCCACCGCGATTTCCACCGTGGACGCGCTATGTTCGTTCGCGCAGGCATCGCTTGAGAACGGCTACATAAAGCCCGAAATTACGCTGGACAGCGTAATTGATATTAAGGACGGGCGTCACCCTGTGATTGAAAGGATTCTCACCGACCACCCGTTTACTCCTAATGATGTGTACCTTGACAATTCCTCGAACAAGCTGCTTATCATCACCGGACCGAATATGTCCGGAAAGTCCACGTTTATGCGTCAGACCGCGATTATTGTGCTGATGGCGCAGATTGGATGCTTCGTGCCGGCGCGTTACGCGAAAATCGGCGTGGTTGATCAGATTTTCACACGAGTGGGTGCTTCCGATGATTTGGCGGCGGGACAATCCACATTTATGGTGGAGATGAACGAGGTTGCGGAAATCTGCAAAAACGCGACAAAAAATAGTCTTGTAATTCTCGATGAGATTGGGCGCGGAACTTCCACGTTTGACGGAATTTCCATCGCCAAAGCCGTTGCGGAACATATATCACAGAAAATCGGCTGTAAGACGCTGTTTGCGACGCATTATCACGAGTTGATAACTATGGAAAAGGAACAGAAAGGCGTGCGGAATTTCAGCGTCGCGGTGTCAAAGCGCGGCGATGATATTAAGTTCCTGCACAAAATTGTGGAGGGCGGCACGGACGACAGCTACGGAATCGAGGTCGCGAAGCTTGCGGGACTGCCGAATAACGTGATTCGACGCGCCAAAGAGGAGTTGAAAGACCTTGAGGTCAGCGGAAAGGTTCGGTTAGCCGAGGCTATTGAGAACAGCCGCGATAATCAGTTCAATTTTACCGCTGTGAATGAACAAAATGCCATAGCGCGTCTTCGCGCGGCGGATATTAACACAATGTCCCCTATGGACGCGCTGTTGATGTTGAAAGAGCTTAAGGAGTCATTGGAGTAAAATGCCGAAAATAAACCAACTGGATAAAAGCGTATATGAGTTGATTGCGGCGGGCGAGGTTATAGAGCGTCCCGCCTCGGTGATCAAGGAGCTTGCGGAGAACGCGATTGACGCAGGCGCGCATAGTATTTCCGTGGAAATAAAACGCGGCGGAATAGTGTATATGCGCGTGACAGACGACGGCTGTGGGATTTCCTATGAGGATATGCCGCTTGCGTTTATGCGCCACGCGACAAGCAAGGTAGTATCCGCAGATGATTTGGAGAACATCAATACGCTCGGATTCCGCGGGGAAGCGCTGGCTTCCGTAGCGGCAGTATCACGCGTGGAGGTTGTCAGCAAGCGCGCCGTGGACAAACTGGGCACCTGCTATCGGATCGAGGGTGTAACTCCGCAGGAATACGACAGAATCGGCTGCGCTAACGGTACAACAGTGATAATCCGCGATTTGTTTTACAATACTCCCGCGCGGTTGAAATTCCTTAAAAAGGACGTAACTGAGGGAAATTACTGTTCAAATGTTGTGGAGAAGTTAGCCTTATCGCACCCGAATATCTCGTTTCGGTTTATCCGCGACGGAAAGCAGACGATGTTTACTTCGGGCGACGGGGAATATTACAGCGCGATTTATTCCGTGTTCGGAAAGCAATTCGCCGCAGGAATGATTCCTGTGGACAACGTTTATCGTGAAATAGGCGTTACGGGATATGTAAGCTCGCCGCTTTTTACCCGCGCGAATCGTTCAATGCAGAATTTTTTCGTGAACGGGAGAAGCGTAAAAAGTCCGCTTTGCAGCGCGGCTCTTGAGGAGGCATTCCGCAATAATATAATGGTCGGGAAATTCCCGGCTTGCGTAATGTGTATCAATCTTAACCCCGCGTTTATAGACGCTAATATTTCCCCCGCGAAGACCGAGGTACGCTTCTCAAACGAAAAGGGCGTATTCGACGCGATTTATTTTTCGGTAAAAAACGCTCTGATGGGATATGACCAAAGCCGTGAAATAGAACTGCCGAATGTAAACGATGAGGATTCGGAGGATTCCGTTTCAACTGTCGCGATCCCCACGGTTGCGGAGAAAAAAACCAACCCAGAGAGCTTTTACCGAAGAATTGTGCCTTTTGAATTTCCCAAAGAGGAACAGCAGTCCGAGCAGGAGGTATTGCCAGAAGCATTGCCGCCGCTTTTACAGAATGGTGAACTAAAGTCCGCAGAACATGAGGAAAGTCCTCAAGAGGAATTGCCCGGATTCGCGTTTATTTCGCAGAAATCCTTTGAAAAGCCCGTAGAGACTCCCGTCCCGGAATATTCCCGTGTTCGGGAATCCGATGAAAATAACGAGACTGTGACCGAAATCCGTGTAATCGGGGAGCTTTTTAAGACGTATATCCTGTGTGAGAGCGGCGAGAGCCTGATTCTTATAGACAAACACGCCGCCCACGAACGAATCAATTTTGAGCGTTTCAAAAGCGGAATTGATATTCACGGGCAGATGCTGATAGAGCCGCGCGAGGTGACACTTATTCCCGAAGAGTATGAAGCAGTGAGCAATTTCCGTGATAAGCTTGAATCTGTGGGGATTCTGCTGAAATTCGCAAATAACGGAAAGGTGCTTGTGGAGGGACTTCCGCAGTCGCTGGAGAGAACCGATCCCGAGGATTTGCTTGAATCCATTGCGGACGCGTTGGTTCAAAACAACGACAACGCCGAGGGAATGCTATTTGATGATGTCCTTCACACAATGGCTTGCAAGGCGAGTATTCGGGGCGGCGAGAATCAGGATATTTCCGAGCTTGCGTATCTCGCGAATATTGTTCTTAAGGACAACAATATCCGCTATTGCCCGCACGGAAGACCCGTAATTACACAAATTTCCAAGCGGCAGATTGAGAAATATTTTGGGAGGATTGTATAGTTATGATGGAAGACATAATTTCTGAGGAGTGGGACGATTTGCTGGGTGAGGACAGTATTGGCACCGAGGGCGGAGAAGTAATTCTTGACGAGGGGTATAAGTATGCCTGCCGCATTACACTGGAGGAGCTTGACAATTGTTACGCAATAACCTGCGGCATTTACGGAAGTATGATGCACACGGTCTATTGCGGCGAAAATTATATGGATATATACAACGAAATGAAAAGCGAACTTAAGCGATTCTTGGACAGCGATTTATCCGACGAGGAGAAGGATAAATTCTATGACGAATTCACATCAAAATTCTGAAAGGTTTGTCAATGCTTTCGCTTACTAAAAGATTTCGCCCCGTTTTGTCCACACCGTTCGGGAGAGAGGGTTATCGCGAGATTGCTCCGCTTGATGTGTTGAAACCGTTTGTATGCTGTTTTTGGGAACAGCGCGGAATTGACGCGGAAATTCTGGTTATTCCCGATACTTGTATGGACATTATTTTTGATGAGGACGGAGCGTCTTTTTCTGCGCTTGACGAACGCTCGTTCTATTCACGCGGCGGTTCGCAGCTTTTCGGAGTTCGGTTTTACGCATGGACGGCGGGATTGATTTCTCGGCGCGATTTCACGAATGAGGAACAGAATCAGTCGGACGGTTACTTCAACGGTTTAGAAGAATTGCGGAACGCGTTTCAAAGCATGAAAACCTTTGAGGAACGTGTATTCGCGGTTGAAAGCTGTCTGCTGAAACGTATCGACGGAATCCGCACGGATAACAATCTTCTGAACGCGGTAGATTTTATTGTGAATAACCGAGGAACTGCCAATATTGCGGAGCTTTGCCTGTATACGGCTGTTTCGCCGAGGACTCTGGAGCGGCTGTTCGGCAGGAATATCGGCGTTTCTCCCAAGACTTTCTCTTCACTGGTGAGGTATCAGATGCTGTGGCGGGATATATTACATGGGGGATTTGATGTGTTGGATGCAGTGGAAAAATATGGATACTCCGACCAATCCCATTTGCTGAACGATTTTAGAAAGCGACACCTTATGAATCCCAAACAAGCCTTGGATTATGCGAAAAATCCGAAAAATGTCGTATTTTTACAAGACAAGACAAAATAATTGCGGTATACTGAAATTACCGTTTATGCGGTATATTTTTGAAAAGAGGTATACACATGCAGAATTATGATGCTTTCCTCCAAAGCGTTGAAGAACAAAACCGGGATTTTGTTTCGCAACTGCACGAATTTCTTTCAGACAACGGCTGTGAATGTAACATCAAACAAGCAAAAAGCGGATTTGTGGTGTCGTATGTCCGAAACAAGGAAACGTTGATGAATTATGTTCAGCGTAAAACCGGAACAAAGGCACGTATCTATGCGGCAAATATTGGTAGTTATCAGGAGATTCTTGATATACTGCCGCCGAAAATTAAATCGGATATAGCAAAAGCTGCGCCGTGCAAGCGTTTGCTTGACCCGTCCGCTTATAATCCAAAATGCTCTATGGGTTATACATTTACCATGGATGGAACGGTCTACAAAAAATGCCGCATATCGGCGTTTATGTTTGCGCTTTCGGAGGATAACAACGAATTTATTAGGCAATTCTTGGAAAATGAGCTGGGCATATGAGCAAAAATGAGGTGTATAGAATATGAAACTGGACGGATTCGGGATTTTCGTTAACGATTTGACAGCGCAGATTAAGTTCTACCGGGAAGTGTTGGGCTTTGAAATCAAGCAGACGGCGGAGGACGGAAATGTGTTCCTTGAAAAGGACGGAACGCTGTTCCTGATGTACGGAAGAAGTGATTTTGAGGATATGACAGGCTCGAAATTCGGATTTGCGGACGGTACTAACGGGCATTTTGAGATAGCTCTCGGAGTGGAAAATTATGCCGCCGTTGACCGCGAATTTGAAACGGCAGTGTCAAAGGGCGCGAAATCTATAATGTTGCCGACAACAATGCCGTGGGGACAGCGTACCTGCTATGTTGCCGACCCCGAAGGCAACCTTATCGAGATAGGTTCTTTTGTGAAGTGAGGTGTGCTTATGAAAATCGAATCGAGATGCGGAATTCTTTGTAGAGAGTGTAAGTTCGCCGAATCAGTGGGCTGCAAGGGCTGCGTAAACATCGAAAATCCCTTTTGGGGAGAATGTCCCGTAAAGGCTTGCTGCGAGGACAAAAACCATGAACACTGCGGTCAGTGCAGAGAGTTTCCGTGCAAGCAGCTTAATGACTTTGCCTACGACAAAGAACAAGACAACAACGACGGAAGGCGTATAGAGCAGTGCAAAAAATGGGCGAGGGGTGAGTAAAATGGCTTTGAAATCCGAATTTGTGGAGTATATCGCGGAACAATGCCAAGGTGCGGGAACGATTACATATCGAATGATGTTTGGCGCGTACGGACTTTATTGTGATGGAAAATTTCTCGCGATTGTTGGTGATGGGGAATGCTTTGTCAAGATTACCGAGCCGGGGCTGGCGGAGTTTCCGAATCTGCCCAAAAAGCCGCCTTATGATGGGGCAAGGGACTACTTTTTCGTTGAGGACACGGACAACGCGGAAATGATGACGCGTTTGGTGAAAATAACAGCGGACGCGCTCCCCGAACCGAAGCTCAAAAAGCCCAAGCCCAAGAAATCGTGATGAACAAAATAATCCGCTCCGCCCGTGAATTTCACGAGCGGAGCGGTGATTTTAAAAATCCATGAAAATATGACATACAGGTGTCATATTTATTGTGCTATAATTACCTTAACAATAAAAGATTTGAAAGGGGAAGCATAATGCCGTTTGATTTCAAGAAAGAATTTAGGGCACTTTATCAGCCGAAAACCTCACCTGAAATTATTACCGTGCCGCCGATAGTCTATGCATCAGTGCGTGGCGAGGGCAATCCGAACGAGGAGGGCGGCGCGTATAAGCGTGCGATTGAGATTCTTTATGGAATTTTGTACACAATAAAAATGAGCAAACGCGGGGATTACGCGATTGACGGCTATTTTGATTTTGTCGTGCCGCCGCTTGAGGGCTTTTGGGAGAACATCGACTACACTCACAAGGAGCGTTTTCGGTGGATTTCCGTGCTGAGACTCCCGGATTTTGTTACCGGAGAGGTTTTTGAGTGGGCAAAGGAGCAGACAGCCCGCAAAAAGAAAATCGACTGTTCCGCTGCCGAGATGTTGACGGTGAACGAGGGATTGTGCGTACAATGCCTTCATATCGGCGGTTATGATGACGAACCTCAGACCGTCGCGGCTATGGATAAATTTCTCTCGGAAAACAGCTTTGCAAATGACTTTTCAGAAAAGCGGCTTCATCACGAGATTTACCTGAGCAATCCAAGTAAAACCGCTCCTGAAAAGCGAAAGACCGTAATTCGCCACCCGATTCGCGAAATGAATTGAAATATCCGCGCGGTTGATTTACTTTACCGCGCGGTTTTCTTGCGCCTTGACAGAATCGGATTTATATGATATAATTAATACTAATCCCCGTTAAAACTCTTGACAAGATTTGCGCTAAATTTCGCAAGCGAGCTTTCAGATTACACCTAGCGCAAGGACGAATGAATGCTTCGCGTTCATTCTAAAATTTGTAAGTAAGCGGACAGCAAAGTGCGAAGCACGGTCTTTGTGCGGTGTTGCCTTAATTTTGTCACCGAGGCGGAATTGTGAAAAAAAGGAGATTAATATGCTTTCCGATGAGATTCGAGTAGTTCTTAAAGAGCGGCAAAATACCGATAATAACTGGTCTGAGGGATTGGAACTTTGTTGGAACAGAGAAACCGAGTTGCTTGCGCGTGACATTCCACAGACCATCGCGTTCCTTGAGAGCTGTTCGGCGGAGGAGTTCTTGTTGATTAGCGAGGTATTTGACGATGTAACGGAGCGTGTTAAGAGTCGTGAGCTAATTGACTGTCTGTACAGAGTTTCCGCTAAGTTCCCCGAAGAAACCAAGAAGTACAATATTATTTATTGTATACAGTCCGCCGAAGAATTACTGGGTGAGTGAAAATGAACAAAATAATCGTGATATGCGGTCCTACCGCATCGGGAACGACCGCGCTTGCCGTGAAATTGGCAAAGATTTACAACGGAGAAGTGATTTCCGCCGATTCAATGCAGATTTACACGGATATGGATATTTCCTCCGCAAAGCCTACCATTGAGGAGCAACAGGGTATTCCGCACCACCTGGTGGGATTTCTTGAGCCTACGGAGATGTTCTCGGTGGCGGATTATGTGAAGCTGTGTGACGAGTGTGTAAGGGATATTTACGCGCACGGAAAAACTCCGATAATATGCGGCGGTACGGGGTTGTATATCAGCTCTTTTGTGGATAATCTGACGTTCGATGAAAGCGAACAGGATTACGCTTTTCGCGAGGAAATGCGTGATTTTGCAGAGAAAAACGGTAACGCGGCACTTTTGGAAAAACTCCGCGAGGTAGACCCCGAAACAGCCGACACACTCCATGAGAATAATGTGGGGCGGATAATCCGCGCGCTGGAGGTTTACAAGACCACGGGACACACGATTTCGCAGTCTAAAGCATTGTCGCGTGAAAATCCCTCGCCGTATGAGTTTATTATGATAACGCTTGATTTTCAAGACCGCGAACAGCTTCGTGAGCGCATAAACAAGCGCGTGGACGATATGGTTGCGCGCGGACTTGTCGAGGAAGCGCGGCAATGTTTCAATCAGCAAAACCGACAGACCGCCGCTCAGGCGATCGGTTGTAAGGAGCTGTATCCTTACTTCCGCGGGGAAAAGCAACTTCAGGAGTGCATAGATGAGTTAAAGCTCCGAACACGGCAGTACGCAAAACGTCAGCTTACTTGGTTTCGTAGGGACAGACGAATTTTTCGACTCGAAATTGTGCAAAATGACGAACTTTCGGATATTGTACGAAAAGCCCAAGAAATTATCGAAAGAGAAAAATAACAGACGAATTTATTCTAATATATGGGACAAATTCCATATATTGGATTAAT
>CAYZQU010000049.1:0-9951 GCA_964480645.1 uncultured Ruminococcus sp.
GCCAAGCCTGATCCCAACCATAGCCGCAATCGTCCAACAAAACGCGCATAAGCTCGGGGATTGCCAATGTGGGGTGAGTGTCGTTAATATGAATCGCGACTTTTTCGTGGAAATTCGCCATATTCCCGTAAACATTCATATGGCGCATTACAATATCACCTATGGAAGCCGCGCACATAAAATACTGCTGGCGCAAACGCAAAACCTTACCCTCAGCATGGTTATCGTTCGGGTACAACACCTTGGAAATAGAGTGCGCGATGTCGTTCATACCGAGAGCTGCCGCGTAATCGCCCGTGTTGAACGCGTTCATATCAAACGACATGCTCTCCGCGCTCCACAAACGGAGCTTGGAAACGCCCTTTGAATCATAACCCGAAACGTACATATCATACGGAACGGCGCTTACGCTCTTGTAGTTTACATATTCAAGGCGGTGGTAGTCACCGTCCCAATATTCGTTAATCTGACCGTCAAAGCGCACCTCTACCGCTTGGTCGGGCACAGGAACAAGCCACGCGCCGCCGCCGGGAAGCCAGTTATCCGGAAGCTCGGTCTGCCAACCATCGACAATCTTCTGCTTGAAAATTCCGTACTCATAACGGATAGAATATCCCGTCGCGGGATAATCACAAGTCGCAAGACCGTCCATATAGCACGCCGCAAGGCGTCCGAGTCCGCCGTTTCCGAGACCCGCGTCCGGCTCCTCCTCATAGATTCGGTCTATCTTTACGTTGATGTCTCCCAATACCTGTTCAACAACGTCCTGAAGCCCCAGATTGTACAGAGAGGTTTTGAGGGAACGCCCCATCAAAAACTCCATCGAAAGATAGTACACCTGCTTTCTGCCCTGAGAATTGCACTCGTGCATAAATTTGTGGCGTTTCTCCTTCATAAAGTTTACCACAATAGTCGATAACGCACGATAAATCTGCGTTACGGACGCGTTCTTCAGGTCGGTTCTGAAATCGTAATCGAGGATATTTGTAAGCTGCTTGAACAGCTCCTCTTTAGATATCGGTGAATTCATCGTTTTAATTTCCCCTTTCATTGGAACAAAATCAAGGCATAATACTAATCCCTCATTAAAATCTTGACATCTTTGCGACAATCTTGCACCTATCGCTGCGTCAAAACTCCTTGGCGTACATAAAGTACGCCCGCGTCGTTTTTCCTTGCGCTAGGCGCAATCTCGCCGCAAATCTTGTCAAGAGTTTTAATGGGGATTAGTATAAAACGCCAAATTATACTGTTTATATTATACACCTTTTTCTGCTGAATTTCAAGAGTCATCAGGCATATATATGCAATCTCTCCAAATTCAACCGCCAAATTTTAGCATATTTGCCGAACTACTGCTTTCCCGCAAGAAAGTACTCATCGTCCTTATCATAGTAGGGGCAGTCGTAATTCGAGCCTTGGAGGAAGCGATACATTTCGTCCTCGTCGAGGTTTACAAGACAGGTATAACAGTCGTAATCCTCGTCATATACATAATTTACACACTCATCGCAGTTGGTCATTCGGAATCCTCCAAGCGATAAAACATTTATTTCAGAATCGAGCTGTAAAACTCGTCCCACATCTCCAGAACGTGTTTTTTCTCATAAAACGCGTTCCCGCGCGCGGAATTTTCCACTCCCGCGGCATAATATTCGGGATCATCGCGCAGGCGGGTAAGCTCCTTTACAAAGCCCTCTACGCTGTCTTCTCGGTAATAGAAATCGAACAGAATGTTATTGTAAATCGGCAAATCACGCAGCAGAATCGGCGTATGCGTACACATCGCCTCAAGAATTGTCATTGGAAACAGCTCGTCAAACGACAGTAATGCCATCACGTCCGCAGCGTTGTAGACCTTATTCATATCCTCACGGTCAATGATTCCGAGGAACTTCACATTAGGCGGCGGATTTTTCACCACCTTGGCAAGCTCACTGTATCCATCTGACATACGCCCAAAACTGAATCCGCCCGCCCACACAAACTGAACGTCCGGCATACGCTCAGCGCATTCCAGAAAATCAAACGCGCCCTTGCGAACCTGAAGCTGTCCCGCGCACATTACAACAAACGCATCCTCGGCGATACCGAGTTTTTTGCGCACTTTAGCTTTCTTTTCATCGGAAATCGGGTGAAACTGCTCAGTATCCACATAATTCGGAATATATGTTACCTTTTCGCGCGGTATTCCATATCTTTCCAGAACATCAATAAAATACGGATTAACCACAACTATGTGATCCATACTTCTGTAAAACTTCAGCATATATGAGTAGAAAATCTTCCGCGCGGGTTTGGGAATTTTCAGGCTCTGCTCGACGGTTTCAGGCACGAAATGAACATAACATACCGATGTACCCTTGCGCGTGCGCCATTTCTTCTGCATAAGATACTGCGGATTTATCGTGTGATAATGCGTAATATCCGCCGCTATATGCGCGTTTTCGTATACCTCAAACTTGTCCGACAGACCCTCGCGGACAAGCTTTACCTGCTCCATATATGCCGAACCGACGCCCTGTCCTTTGACGCTGGTCGCCTGTGATACCATATTGATCGTTTTCTTTTCCATAACCTCTCCTTAACAGCAAATCCCTAACTGCACGTTTTGTATTTATATCTATTTTCAATAGATCCTACAATATTTTTCGTTGATTAGTTGCTTATATTATACTACTTTTTTTACAACTTGTCAATAGTAAACAGCAATTATCATTGTCATTTACTATATTACATATCCGAGAGGATGGCGCGTAAAATAAAATTCCGAACTACCCATTCCAACAGCGAAAAGGTTTCTACCCAAAATCACACCATATTGGAATTGGGATTCTTAAGGGGCTAGTCCCCTGTTTGGACAATGCTTACCGCGCCTACGGCGCGGAGCATTGTTGCCAAACGGCGCATTTTTTGCGCTTTTTGGGGGGTGTGGGGGCAGAGTCCCCACATCAACCCCCACATCAAAATCCCCCGCTTCTCTGCGGGGGATTGGATTGTTTATGCTTTTGCAGGCTTGGCAGATGACGCCTTTTCCTTTTTCTTGCCCTTGCGCTCCTGCCACCAGATCCACAACGGACCTGCAAGGCAGAGTGACGAATAGAATCCCACAATCATACCGATTGCGAGCGGAATCGCAAACGACAGAATCGACGTAACACCCATCAGCGTACATACAATTGCGATAGAAACCATCGCTGTTACAGTAGTTACGGTAGTGATAATCGAACGGGAGAGCGTCTGATTAATGGATAGGTTAACCAGTTCGCGGTCGGACTGTTTGCCTCCCAGTTTTGCGCGGTTCTCACGCAAGCGGTCATAGATGATGATTGTGTTGTTGATCGAGTAGCCCAACAGCGTCAGAATTACCGCCATAAAGTTGGAATCCAGCGACATTCCGCAGAACACATATACCGCGTAAGTGAGGATTACATCGTGAAGCAGACAGCAGATAGCGATAACGCCCGCGCTCCAGCCGCCGATTTTCTTGAATCTGAACGCGATATAGATTACCAACAGTACAAACGCAACCACGACCGCAATCAAGCACGAAATAAAGAACTGAGAACCTGCCGAAGCGGAAACGTTGGTGGTGTCCATATTTTCAATCTTGTTGTCGGGATACGCGTTTTCAAGCTCCTCGGAGACCTTTTGAAGCATATCCTCGTCCATCTTCTCATCAGCCGCGAAAGAAACAACAATCGTGTTGAGATTGCCCGTGAAGCTTGTTCCGGTGGTAACTGTTGCGCGAGGAGTTCCAAGAGCCTCAACCGTAGACTTTATATCGTTGGTGTTTACCTCGCCCTCATACGAGTAGGTAATGATTGTACCGCCCTTGAAGCGAATATCCACGTTCACACCGAGTATAAACGAGAATGCCGCTGTCAGTGCGATAACCGCCACCGATATAATTACGAAAACCTTACGCTTGCTTACAAAATCAATATTGGTTTTCGCTTTTACATCAATGGTCTGAACGGTTTCCTTGCCCTTTTCGACATCGGCGGGCAGGTCTTTCTTGTTCACTCCGAAGAACCACGGCTTTCTGAAGCACTTGAATTTCGACAGAGAAACCGTCATCAGACGCGTCGCCCAACAAGCCATAATGAAGTTCATAATTACGCCGGCAAGCAGGGTGTAACCGAACGAGTAAATCGTACCCTCTGTGGAAGCGCCGAACCATGTTCCAAACACCGCCATCAGGATAAGAGCCACGATGATTACCGTGAGGTTCGAGTCGAGAATCGCCGTGAATCCGCGCGAGAAACCGTTCTTTACCGCGCCGTCGATGGTGCGTCCCGATTTCAGCTCCTCTTTGATACGCTCAGCGGAGATTACGTTCGCGTCTACGCCCATACCGATAGAGAGGATAATACCCGCAATACCCGGAAGCGTCAATGAGGACGCGTTGTTAAATCCGAAGAAGCCCGTAATCGCCGCGAACATACCCGCGACTTGTCCGGTAAGCGCGATAACCGCGACAAATCCCGGCAGACGGTAGTAGATAATCATAAATATCGCGATGATAACAAACGCGATAAGACCCGCGATTGCCATTGCGTCACGCGCGCCAATACCCAGAATCGGAGAGATGGTGGAGAGGCTTTTCTGCTCAAGCTTGAACGGCAGCGCGCCGCCGTTTATCTTATCAGCAAGCTCTCTTGCTTCTTCAACGGTAAAGCTTCCGGAAATCTGGCAAGAACCATCTGTAAGCGGCACCTGTACTGTCGGATAGCTTATGCACTCATCGTCCATCCAGATGGAAATAGGTTGTCCGACAAGACGTGTTGTCGCCTCGCCAAAGCTTTCCTTGCCCGAATCCTTAAGCTGAAGGCTTACAATGTACTGATTCTCCTCCTGATTGTACATTGCCTGCGCGCTTTCAACGTCCGCACCGGTAAGAATAATCTTATCCTTGGTATCACCCTTCGGAAGACCGTTTTCGTCAACCTCATGAAGCTCGCGGAACGTCAGCAATGCCGTTTCGCCGATTTCCTTGACCGCCTGTTCGGGGTCGAAGGAGTTGTCGTCGCTCTGCCACGGGAACTGCACGATTATCGCGTTTGTCGCGCTGTCGATATACACCTCGTAGTCGTTAATGTTTTTGTTGACAAGACGTGTTTCGATTATCGACTTCGCACCGTTGAGGTCGTTTTCGGTAATGTCGTGTTCCGCCGCGTAGTCTTCGGGCACGCCGAACGTGACGTTGACGCCGCCGCGAATATCTATTCCCCATCTGATGTCGTCTATTCCCCAGATGTACGATGTCTTGATGTCGCCCTTATAGCTGGATATGCCCATTGTGGACAGCAGCGTGAATATTATAATAAGGAAAAAGACAACAAAGAAGACGGGTTTTCTGATTTTACTCTTCAAAATGTATTCACTCCGTTTCCGAATTTATTAGAGTCCTTGGCTTTTTATAAGCCATCTATCTTATTATTATACTACAAAAAACCCGATTAGTCAAGTATTATTTGGTGAAAATTGTGTAATATTTTCCAAAAGCACTTGAAAATACTTATTTAATGTGTTATGATAGAGGTAAGGAATCCCAGGTTTAATGAACAGCGGAGAATTTCCTTATACATTAATTAATTAAGAATCGGGAGTGAGAAATATGAATAATCCAAACAACTATCCTCAGTTTTCTCAGCAGAAAAGCTCCGGCAGCGTTTCCGGAAAAGAACTTTTCGTGGGACTAAACATATTGTCGAAAATCGGCGTGATTTTCCTGATTCTGGGAGTTATCGCGTTTTCAGCGGCTTCCAGGGGATATATACCCGAATGGGTGCGTCTGGCGCTGGTATTTGCGGTGGGCGTGATTATGCTGGTTGTCGGAGAACTGTTTTATCGCAAGGGACGCTCCAAGGTATTCTCGCTGGCGCTGATTTACGGAGGCACGGCGGAGCTGTTTGTAAGCACGCTTATCGGATATTACGGATTCCGGTTTTTCAGTGAGTTTGCCGTTCTCGGAACATTCCTTGGTGTATCAATTATTGGGTTTGTACTCTCTGAAAGGTATAAATCCCAATTTCTGTCAATACTCACAACAGTCGCCTCAATCATACCTTTATTTATGTTTCATGTAAAGCATGGATTTGTGTACTTTTTCGCGACGGCTGTCATTATGGGCGTACACTGTGCAAACGCCGTAATCGCGCGGAAAAAATATTATACGGTTTCGTTCATCACAGGAATTGTTCTGCTGATTGTGCAAGTTCTTATGCTTCATGACTTACTTATGCAAAATCTTTATAATTTTGATGAAACCAGACTATGGTTGATTCAATTTTTTCCGATAATTTTCATAGCGTGCGGAGCGTTTATCTACACTGTCGGACCGATTCTGAACGCCGTTCAGGATAAAGGAAAAATAAGCGGCGCGGATTTGACGAGTGCGGCGATAGTTCAGGCAGCCATGATGATGTATTTATGGAATTACATCGGAGGAATTGCCGCCGGAATCACTATGTTCGTAATAGCGGTGATTTACGCTTTGACAGCGGTGTGCTTTATACTCAGGTTCAGAGTAAAAAAAGGATTTGCCAATTTGTTCCTGAATCTTGCTTTGTTTGCGGCTGTGGCGGGAATATTCCTTTCAATGCGCACGGGGCATATTCAGTACATCGTACTGCATACGTTCGCGGCAACGATATTTGTAATGACAGCGTTTTTTGAAAGCAAACTGCCGCGCGTATGGGGAGTGGTTTTGCTGGCACTGTCGGAAATTCAGTTCTGGATACTGTGTTCACGGTATCAGGGCATCGGAATTAAGTTGTTTATATCGATTATAAATATCGTTTTGTGGCTTGTTATTCTGATTCCGTTTATTGCGCGTAAGAAACACAATACGACGCTTTTCCGCATATATACCGGCCTGGCGATACTTAACGCAGGGGTTCTCGGTACGAGCATAATTGTCACGAATATTGTCCCCATGCTGGAAGAGCTTTCTATATGGACGGACAAATCGAGCCGAACGGCATTCGCGTCAATGTGTTCCGCCGTATTGTGGATATTGATTGGATTTGTTTTCGGTAAGCTGAAATATATGAAAACTCCCGGAATTGTTTTCTCAATTATCAGTTACGCAATCGGACTGTTTTACCTGATGATTTCGTCAATTGCGGGCGCGTCAAGCCGTTATAACGGAAACTATGCCGGACTTGTGATGATTATTATAACAATTCTTGTAAACGCTGTTTCGGTACTCGCGGTGTTGGATATTACGCTGCAAATACGCGAACGCGCGCCAAAATTTGCAAAAGCGATTGGACTTATCGTATCCGGTTACGCGCTGATTGTGCTTACGGTGGTGCTTGGTACAAACAATTTTGTGCAGTTCACGAGCTTTATAATCAGTATAATATATATCGTAATGGCAACGGCGTGGATTATTATCGGCTTCCGGCGTAAAAACGTCGTCCTGCGAAGATTCGGTCTGGCTCTGGTGCTTCTTGCCTCGGCAAAGCTGTTTTTGTTCGATTTCAGCGGAATCAATGTTATGGGCAGGACGCTTCTGTTCATCGGTTTCGGGCTGACGCTCCTCGCGATTTCTTTCGGTTACGGTATCGCCGAAAAATCCCTCAAAAAGTAGTTGACATTTTTGGAGAAAAGTGCTAAAATAGTAAATGTACAAGTGTACCCTACAGCTTGCAAATCACACAAATTCGAAACGCGCTTTTCGCGTTTCAAGTTTGGCACATTATAATTAAAATCAGCGTGTGAAAAACGCAGGCAAATCGAGAAAGCGAGTGGCACATTGCGCGCGAAGCGCGCTTTGTGCCACTCGGCTAGCAAAGACGAGCTTGCTCGTCTTTGCGTTTCTCGATTTGCAAATTTAAATAAGGAGAAAATTATGGAAATCAGAATCGAAAAGACAACAACGCCAAAAGAAAAACCGACCGATGAAAGCAAATTGGGATTCGGTCATGTGTTCACCGACCACATGTTCGTGATGAACTATGACGCGGGGCAGGGCTGGCACGATGCCAGAATCGTACCCTATGGCGAAATTTCGCTGTCACCCGCCGCTATGTGTCTGCATTACGGTCAGGAAATATTCGAGGGATTAAAGGCTTACCGCACTGCGGACGGCTCTATTCAGCTTTTCCGCCCCGATGAGAACTTCAAGCGCATGAACACCTCCGCCGAAAGAATGGTAATTCCGCAGATTGACGAAGCGTTTATGTTGGACGCGCTGAAAAAGCTCGTTGAACTTGAAAAGGACTGGGTTCCGCATTCCGAGGGAACATCTCTGTACATCAGACCGTTTATCTTCGCGACAGACCCGTATGTCGGCGTAAAGCCTGCAGATCACTATATGCTGATGATTATTCTTTCTCCATCGGGAGCGTATTATTCAACGGGACTCAATCCTGTGAAGATTTACGTTGAGGAGAAGTATGTCAGAGCGGTGCGTGGCGGTACTGGCTTTGCCAAGACTGCGGCAAACTACGCAATCTCCCTCAAGGGTCAGGACGAGGCACACAATCAGGACTACGAGCAGGTTCTCTGGCTTGACGGCGTAGAGCAGAAATACGTTGAGGAAGTCGGCTCTATGAACATATTCTTTGTGATTGACGGAGAAGTTATCACTCCGCAGCTTACAGGCTCGGTTCTGCCGGGAATTACGCGTAAGTCCGCAATTGAAATCTGCCGCAAGAAGGGCTACAAAGTCACTGAGCGCAGAATCGCCATTGACGAAATCGCTAAGGCGTATGACGAGGGCAAGCTCGACGAGGTATTCGGCACGGGCACGGCGGCTGTTATTTCCCCGGTCGGACATCTTAAGTGGGGCGACAAGATTATGGAAATCAACAACAACCAAATTGGAAAGATTTCCCACATGTTGTATGAAACCCTCACGGGAATTCAATGGGGCAAGCTGCCCGATGAATTTGGCTGGATTGTCAAGGTATGACAACCGCGTGTGACAGGCTTATAGCCGAGATTCTTGACACGATTACGAAACGGTATGTAATGAACGACAGCGAGATTCCGAGCGAGGTTCTGAAGCTGAAGGACGAGGTTATGGGAATCTACGCAAAGCTGCACTCCGACAAGTTCTGTGATACCGCCGAATATGAGCGGCGGCTGACCGAGATTAAGGGGCTGCTCGGAGCGTGAAGTTCCGAAAATCGCGCGTCGCTCGGATAATGCGGACTACGTCCGCACGGTTTCGGAATTTCAAATTTAGATAAGGAGAATTATGAAGAATACTGAAAAATCACTGGAAACAATCAAAACTCTCTGTATCCACAGAGGTCTTGTATATCCCGGAAGCGAGATATACGGCGGCTTGGCGAATACATGGGATTACGGTCCTTTGGGCGTGGAGCTGAAAGAGAACATCAAAAAGGCGTGGCGGAAAAAGTTTGTTCAAGAGAACAAGTACAATGTTGGACTGGATTCCGCGATTTTGATGAACCCGCAGACTTGGGTGGCTTCGGGACACGTGGGCGGATTTTCCGACCCGCTTATGGACTGCAAGGACTGCAAAACCCGTCACCGCGCGGACAAACTTATCGAGGACTTTGACGGCACAGTCGCGGACGGCTGGTCCAACGATCAGATGCTCTCCTACATCAAGGAAAAGGGAATCAAGTGCCCCGACTGCGGCGGCACAAATTTCACCGATATTCGGCAGTTCAACCTGATGTTCAAGACCGCTCAGGGCACGGTTGAGGACAGCAAGAGTGATTTGTATCTCCGTCCCGAAACCGCGCAGGGAATTTTCGTCAACTTTGCGAATATCCAGAGAACAAGCCGCAAAAAAGTTCCGTTCGGTGTGGCGCAAGTCGGAAAATCATTCCGTAACGAAATCACTCCCGGGCAGTTTATATTCCGCGTTCGTGAGTTTGAACAGATGGAACTGGAATTCTTCTGCAAGCCCGGTACGGATTTGGAATGGTTCGAGTACTGGAGAACCTACTGCAAGAACTTCCT